>JALERC010000080.1 GCA_022763805.1 Mycoplasmatota bacterium
ATTCATACGATATAATTATATAAGCAAATATAAATAAAATATTTATTTTAAATATAATAGCTAATATAAATAATATAGTACTAATAAATATTTTATATAATTCTTCATTTAGTTCTAATTTCATTTTATACCCTCCTATAATGTAATTATATACTTAAGATATTTTTAGTGTCAATATACCCTTGTTTGATATTTTTTTTAATTTGATTTTTATTTATATATATTGTATTACCTAAATGATGTTTGGGCATTATTTCTATAACTTTTTTCTTATATCTTACTTTTTTTCTGTTAGTTCTTATTACTATTATTTCATCATAATCATATACTAATTCTACTGGCAAATTATTTGTTAATCCTCCGTCTAAATAATAATTATTATTAATAATTTTTTTAAATTTAAATATAGGAAAATATGCACTTGCAAGAATATATTCTATTACATTCTTATGTAGCATATTTTCTTTAAATATGGATAATTCTTTATTAATTGTTAGGTTATATGTTACCAATCCATAGTTTATTTTACTATTTAAAAATTTATCAATGTCTAATTTTTCTTCTAGTATTCTTTTTATTTCATTTATATCTATTTTATTATTTAATAAATATAAATAATTATATAATTTAGAATTACTATCTGTCCCTAATATCTTTTTACAATCTATATTATTCCATATTTCATATAATTCATCTAATTGGTTGGATACAAAAAATGCACCATTAATAGCGCCTATTGATGTTCCTACTACACAATCTATTTGTATATCTTTTAAAGCGAGTATTGCTCCTAATTCATAGCTTCCTTTGGCACCTCCCCCTTCGAGTACTAAAGCTCTTTTCATATTATCACCATTATATTATATGAAAAAAAGAAGATGTGTTATCTTCTCTTTGTTTTCATTAATTCATTTCCTATTGTGTATAAGTCTTCACTTATATTATTGTATTTATCATCATTTAGATAATCAGTATAATTTGGTAGTATTTTTTTCATATCTCGATCCATTTTTAATACTTGATCAATAAAATATAATTTTGTTGCATAATCAAGTTCTTCAAATGTAATATTTCTATTATGATATATCTCTTTTCCATTTATAAAATCATAGTTTTCTTTTATATATTTTGTTGCTTCATTAAATTTATCTGTTTTATAGTCTCCTACAAAAAACATACTTATTGCTTTATCAAAATTCTCAAAATAAGAAAGTTTTCTTTCCTCTTTTATTAGCTCTATTTTATAATTTACTTTTTCATAATCTTCATCAATAAATTCTTTCATTTCTTCTTTTGATGGTTTTTGGGATACATACTGTCCATTTACCATTAAATCTATTACAGCACTCCATGATTCACCATATGTATCTATTCCAGATGTTTCATCCCATGATTTATCTATTCCTAGTAACTCATCAACCTTTTTTCCGAAAGCTTCAGCTCCTTTTAAATTAGTACAACTTGGTTCTGTTTGTTTTTCTGGGTGCATAAATTCATCGATTTTTTCTTTATCGAATAAATTATCTACAGTTTCTTCAATTTTTTGCTTAATACTTTCTTTTGGCTCTACTATATCATGTACTAAATGATAAGTTTGACCTATACCAATTCCTGCAAATAGAATTAATGTTCCTGTAGCAATTTTCTTAATTTGCTTTTTCATAATATCACCTCTTATTAGTGATTTATACTATCAAATATATTAATATATGTCAAATTAAAAGGATTCTATTTTAAGAATCCTTTAATAATAACTTCTTCAGCTTCTTTTTCATTTAAACCTAATGACATTAATTTAATTAATTGTTCTCCAGCAATTTTTCCAATTGATGCTTCATGTACTAAATTAGCGTCAATATTTTTAGCTAAAATTTCTGGAATAGCTTTAACAATACCATTATCTTTTAAAATAGCATCACATTCAACATGTCCATAACATTTGTTATATCCTGTCACATTAGATCTAAATTCTTGATAAGAATCATCAGTTGCGATAGATCTTGATGTTACATGAGTACTTGAATTTACACCTTTTAAATCTACTTTAAATGTTGTTTTAGCATTTTGTTTATTATTGGTTAATAATTTTTCATTTACAATTAATGTAGCATCATCATCAAGTTCAGCAATTGTAATTCTATTAGTATCATCTACACCTTCAATTTGAGTTGTATTCATTTTCATAGTAGAACCTTTTTTTAAGTATATCTCTGTTGTAGGATTAAGAATTCTTTTTCCTTTTCCTTCCCCTTCACCATAATGTGTTTCTAAATATGTTACTTTTGAATTTTCATCAATGAAAAATCGATGAATTCCATCATGCTGTGCATTTTTATCTTTTTCATTATGAATTCCACAACCTGCAGTAATAGTAATATTACAATTTTTACCAATATAAAAGTCATTATATACAATATCGGTTAAACCACTTTCAGTAATAATTACAGGTATATCTATAGTACCTAATAATGTATTATCTTTTACTTTTATATCTATACCTGATTTATCAGTTTTTGTAATAATATCTATATATGGACTTACTTTTCTCTCTACACCTTTACCATTTAATCTAATATTATATGCATCTTTGCTTTCAATATTATGAACATCAATTTTATCTAACATATTTTTTTCTAAATTATTCATACATCATTTCCTTTTTGCAACACATTTTTGAATGCATTATATTTTTTATATTTTTATTATTCATAATATTGGCTTTACCTTTTTCCATTAATATTATTTGATCAGCTATATTAATTAATCTTTCTTGGTGTGAAATAATTATTGTTGTAGAATTGTTTTTTTCTTGTAATTTATTAAATATATTTATTAAATTATTAAAACTCCATAAATCTATTCCAGCTTCTGGTTCATCAAAAATTGAAATTTTTGGTTCTTTAGCTAATATTGTAGCTATTTCAATTCTTTTTAATTCACCACCAGAAAGTGAATGATTAACTTCACGATCAACATATTCTTTAGCACATAAACCTACTTCAGATAGTATTTTACATGCTTCATTTTTTGTCAATTCTTTATACATAGCAATTTTCAGTAAATCATATACGGTAATTCCTTTAAAACATACTGGTGTTTGGAATGCAAACCCTATTCCTAATTTACTTCTTTCAGTAACACTTTTATTTGTAATATCTATATTATCAACTAAAATTCTTCCACTATCTGGTTTAATTATTCCCATAAGAATTTTTGCAAGTGTTGATTTACCACTTCCATTAGGACCTGTTATTACATAAAATTTATTGTCATCTAGAGTTAAATTTACATTATCTAAAATCTTTTTGTTATCTCTAGTAAAACATATATTTTCTAATTTTATCATAATAGTTCTCCCTTCTTAGTACGTATATTATTATAGTTTATTTTGAATAAAAAGAAAATATAAATAATATATTTTCTATAATTTTCTTATTGTATCTGCTTCACTTATAAGTTTTGGTAGCTCATTATATTCTAAATTATTTTTTTTAATTAGTGTACGTTTTATTCCTATTTCATGATTTATTTGATATGTAAATACTTCTGGAGATTTATTTTCATAATATTTTTCTACTTTAATTTCATTATCTTTTTTTACTAATTTACTATAAAAATAGTAATTTATTACATTTGTTTTTCCGTTTGTTTTTATTGCATCAACATACATATTCATAAGTTCATCATTTTCTAATCTAGTATCATATTTGTTTTCGTAAAAATATTGTGTATAATTTGCAATTTGTTCATCTAGATTTTTATCATTAGTAATTGTTTTATCATTCATAAGAATTAAATATTTTTTTGCAGTTTCTTCATTACCACATATCTTAGTTAATTCATTTGTAATAATATCCAAGTTCCCTTTAAAAAAAGCCTCTTTAACTTTTTCTGGTCCAATTAATTCACATAAAATTCTTGCATATGTTTGTTCCTCTATGTAATTATTAGAATATGTTTTCATATATTCAGCACTTTGTATTTCAGTTATCCCTTCAGTAAGGGCTAAATTTTCCATTTTAAATGATCCATTTGATACAGCATGTATTAATTCATGAAATAATACTTTTTTTGTTTTTATATCATTTTCTAATCTTCCAGATGTAAATATTATTATCTCATTATCTTCTTTTCTATAACATCCATTTACTGATGAATCTAGATTATATTTATATTGTTTATTTTTTTCATATTTAATTTTTAATGTTTCTAAATTATATTTTGCTGTTTCATGGTCTATATATTGTTCATTTTCTTTAAAGAAGCATTCCATTTCCTTAATGAATTTTTTATCTTTGTTTGAAATATGATAATTATCATCTAGTATTTTTAATAAATTATCAGTTTTTGTATTACCTAGTAATTCATCTAATATATCTTTAAAGAAATTACTATTAGTATTCATACACATTTCAATTTTAGTATTATTAATAAGTTCTTGTTGTATTTTTATATTTCTAGTTTGTGGGTTTGCAAAAACAACATCTTTAGGAAGTGTTAGTACTAGTAATAATACTATTATTGAAGTTTTACCTACTTTTACAAGTTTTCTTTTCATTTCATTATATTTTGTATTTATACTTTTTCCTTCACATAATATATCAAGTTCAGCATTAAACATCTTATTTAATTCTTTTAAATGTGATCCATACGCTTCTTTATAATCTCCATTTAAAAAATAATAAAAATATCTTTTTCTTTCGACTGTATCATACATTGTTTTATAGTCTATTCCTTTATAATTTATATTATTTGTTTCTATAAAGTTTTCACTATAATGCTTATCAAGTAATAGCTCATAGTAAACATTTTTAACAAATTCAAATTCTTGTTCATTATTTATCTTGTTCATTTTTCCATTTTTTAAAATGGAAATATTTATTGTATTATCATTGTATGTATAAATTATATATAATTTTTTATTGTGTTTAAATGTTGCTAGTATTCTATATTCTTTATTATCATTTACAAATTTAAAATTTAACATATAATCACCTATATTAAATTATATCACGTATAATGTAGATAGTAAATTGATGAAGTTGAAAATTAAATCAATTACTATATAATATTTATCATCATTTTATAAAAATGATGATAAATTTGCGATTGAGTTTAGGCAAATTATATCAGGGGTTATCAGAT
>JALERC010000002.1 GCA_022763805.1 Mycoplasmatota bacterium
TCCAAAAAAGATAATTATGAAATGGATATTAATGTTAAAGGTTATGGTATTAAACAAGATATAACAATCAAAAAGATTAATGATAAAAATTATAAAATAATTGTTAATGATTTAAATAGTTATACTTTTAAAGATGATAAAGTATATAAAAATGATAAGGAAACAAATGAAGAAGTTAAATATAATGACTATGAAAAATATTTAAATATATTAGATGATTGTAGTAATATAAAAGAAGAAACTAAAAAAATAGGGGAAATAGACTATAAGTTATTTACATGTGATTTAAATAAAAAAGTAGGAAAAAAATTAGTAGATAATACTTCACTTAAAGATATAGAATTAGATAATATAAGTACATTTATTTATGTAAATAATGATAATACAATTTATCAAATGGAATTTAAATTAAATGATAAATCAATTATCAAAGTTAATTATTCTAGATATGAAAATACTACTTTATATGATGAACTTGATATAACAAATTCTAAATTTTCTATGATTGGAGATTAATTATGAAAAAAGGTTTTACTTTAATAGAATTACTTGCAGTAATACTTATTTTAGGTATTATTGCATTAATTGCTATTCCTACAATATCAAAACTTTTAGAAGATGCTAGAATTGAAGCATTTAGAACAACTGCTAGAAATATAGCAATTGCCACTGAAACTTCATGTAATAAAAATATAATATTAAATAAACCTGTACCAAATTATACATTTAGAAATGGTAAAGTAAATGGTAATTTAGAAATATCAGGAGAACTTCCTAAAAGAGGATATTCTGAAAGTGATTCTAATTGTAATGTTGGTTTATCAATTACTAATGGAACATATAGAGCAGATAAAGTATACTCTAATGAAGAAATAACTATTACTAAATGTGATAATACAGGAAATTGTGATTATAATACGGATCTTACTGAAGATGATTCATTAAGAAGTTGCTATACATTTAATAGTAGTACTAAAACAATTGAAAAATATGATAAGGAACATTGTCCATTAGATGTAGTAATCCCTGAAACTATAGATGGAGTTGAAGTAGAAAATATTGGAAAACAATCTTTTGTCTTAATTGATCACTATGAATGTTATGTGGATGGAAGGTGGCAAAATTTTCAAGAAAAACAAGAAGGTGTTTCATGTAATGTTTTTTTTAAAAAAGATAGTGAAGGTAATATTTTAAATCCTCTTAATTCGGTAGTTCTTCCTAGAACATTAAAAACAATTGAAACCAGTGCTTTTGAAAATAATAATATTGCTTCTATAAATATACCTAATGGTGTTACTGATATAGGTGAACGAGCATTCTGGAATAACTCAATTACAAGTGTGTATTTACCTGATAGTGTAATTAATTTATATAAATATGCATTTGCTAAAAATCCAATTACTGAGTTTACTTTTTCTAAAAATATGACTACTATGACTGAGGGTACTATTTATTTAACTTCACTTACTAGTTTAACAATTCCTTCTCATATTAAAACTATTGGAAGGGCTAATACGGCATATACTCTTCAAACATTAATAATTGAAGAGGGTGTTGAACGAATTAATGAATTTGGTTTTTTATATAGTTCAAGTCTTAATAAATTAAGATTACCAAGTACACTTAAACATATAGGACTATCAGCATTTGCAGGATGTAATGTAACTGATGGACCAGAATACATATATCAAAGGAATCCTGATGGTAGTAAAAATACTGCTATTTTAAATTCATATGCTGGTGCTAATAAAAGTATAACTCTTCCTAGCCAAATAAAAGAAATTGGAATGTATGCTTTTGATAAGTGTGGTATAACATCAGTTACATTAAATAGTGGATTAGAGAAGATTGGTAAAAAGGCATTTTTAAGAAATCAAATATCTGTTTTTGATCTTCCTTCTAGTATTACTACAATAGAAGAAGAAGCATTTTCCAAATGGAATGATAGTAATCCAAATCTTACAAAAGTAATTAATAGAACAGGTAAAGCTTTTGATTGGACGAATGTAATAGATTCTGTTTATTTAACTCCACAAGTTTTTGTAACAGGTACAGCACATACTACAAGTAGTGATGTTCAAATTACAGATAATTAGAAAGAAGGTAACAATGAAGAATAAAGGTTTTAGTTTAATAGAATTACTTGCAGTAATACTTATTTTAGGTTTTATTGCATTAATTGCTATTCCTATAGTTAATAAAATGATTAAAGAATCTAAAGATTCTGCTTTTAAAACAACAGTAATTAATATTTCAAATCAAATTCAAAATAAATGTGTATTAGAAAAAACAAATTCAAAAGAAATAACAGAATACTACCAAATTATAAATAAAAAAATATACCCAAATATTGATATAAAAGGTGAGTTAGCTGATGGAATTATTTATGTAGATAAAGATTGTAATCCATATTTTGTATTAAAAAATGAGAATAATACAGCAATTAAAGATTATAATAGTGAAGATATTATCATAAGAAATGATACCTATATAGGTAATTTACCTCCAAATATAAGTATAGGTACTCCAGTTTATTTTAATCCTGAAACAGCATTATTGTGTAATAAGAACGAAGTAAATGAAGATGCTAATAATAAAACAGGATGTATGAAATGGTATGTTTATAAAAAAAATGATGATAATACACATCAACTTATACTATCACATAATACTACAGACTTAACAAAATGGAATGAAAGTGGCGCAAATATTGATGGTATGACAACAATTTTAACTTCTTTGGAAAATGATACACAATCATGGAAAACAAGCTTAAATCCTGATTTAATAACTGCTAATGATATAGCTAAAATAATAAAAAATGATTCTTTTAACGAAAGTACTTCCGTATATACAGATAATTTTAAATTTAATCCTGAAGCTACAGAACCCGGTACAAATAAATATGCATGGCTTTTTGATTATACTAAAAATAGTCGTTCTAAAGGGGGTAATGTAGATTATAGTGGGACACGAGGATACTGGACAAAGTCTAAAACATATAATTCAACAGATAGAGTTTGGAATGTTAATGGAAATGGACTATATGCTAGAGCATGTAATGATGGAGAAGTTATTGGTATTAGACCTGTAATAACATATTAAATATAATAATTTTATAAAAAAAACATTCATTAATGTACTAATGAATGTTTTATTAATATTTATCTTTTATTTTTCATATAATCAAACATTATAATAATACTTGCACCAAATATGAACATAATAATTGATGATATAGTATTACTAAGTGTATAATTACCAACTGGAATTATTACGATAGCACTCATAACAATAAGACCAAAAATTAAACTCATTGTATTTCTTTTATGATGTTTTAATAAATA
>JALERC010000003.1 GCA_022763805.1 Mycoplasmatota bacterium
TCCAAAAAAGATAATTATGAAATGGATATTAATGTTAAAGGTTATGGTATTAAACAAGATATAACAATCAAAAAGATTAATGATAAAAATTATAAAATAATTGTTAATGATTTAAATAGTTATACTTTTAAAGATGATAAAATATATAAAAATGATAAGGAAACAAATGAAGAAGTTAAATATAATGACTATGAAAAATATTTAAGTATATTAGATGATTGCAGTAATATAAAAGAAGAAACTAAAAAAATAGGGGAAATAGATTATAAGTTATATACATGTGATTTAAATAAAAAAGCAGGAAAAAAATTAGTAGATAATACATTACTTAAAGATATAGAATTAGATAATGTAAGTGCATTTATTTATGTAAATAATGATAATACAATTTATCAAATGGAATTTAAATTAAATGATAAATCAACTATCAAAGTTGATTATTCTAGATATGAAAATACTACTTTAAATGATGAATTTGATATAACAAATTCTAAATTACCTGTGATTGGAGATTAATTATGAAAAAAGGTTTTACATTAATAGAATTACTTGCAGTAATACTTATTTTAGGTATTATTGCATTAATTGCTATTCCTACAATATCAAAAATTTTAGAAGATGCTAGAATTGAAGCATTTAGAACAACTGCCAGAAATATAGCAATTGCCACTGAAACTGAATGTAATAAAAATATAATATTAAATAAAGCTGGACAAAATTATACATTTACAAATGGTAAAGTAAATGGTAATTTAGAAATATCAGGGGAACTTCCTAAAAGAGGATATTCAGAAAGTGATTCTGATTGTAATGTTGGTTTATCAATTACTAATGGAACATATAGAGCAGATAAAGTATACTCTAGTGAAGAAATAACTATTACTAAATGTGATAATACAGGAAATTGTGATTATGATACGGATCTTACTGAAGATGATCCATTAAGAAGTTGCTATACATTTAATAGTAGTACTAAAACAATTGAAAAATATGATAAGGAACATTGCCCATTAGATGTAGTAATCCCTGAAACTATAGATGGAGTTGAAGTAGAAAATATTGGAGAACAATCTTTTACCTTAGTTGATTACTATAGTTGTAATGTAGATGGAAGATGGCAAAATTTTCAAGAAAAACAAGAAGGTGTTTCATGTACAGTTTATTTTAAAAAAGATAGTGAGGGTAATATTTTATATCCTCTTAATTCAGTAGTTCTTCCTAGAACTTTAAAAACAATTGAAGCCTTTGCTTTTGGAAATAATAATATTGATTCTATAAATATACCTAATAGTGTTACTGATATAGGTGATTATGCATTCTATAAGAACCAAATTACAAGTGTGTATTTACCTGATAGTGTAAATAATTTATATAAATATGCATTTTCTTATAATCCAATTACTGAGTTTTCTTTTTCTAAAAATATGAAAACTATGACTGAGGGTACTTTTTATGGAACTTCACTTACTAGTTTAACAATTCCTTCTCATATTAAAACTATTGAAACACGTATTATGACATATACTCTTCAAACATTAATAATTGAAGAAGGTGTTGAAGAAATTGGTGATTATGCTTTTGGATTTAATTTTAATCTTAATAAATTAAGATTACCAAGTACACTTAAACATTTAGGAACAGCACCATTTGCAGGTGGTAATGTAACTGATGGACCAGACTACATATATCAAAGGAATCCTGATGGTAGTGAAAATACTGCTGTTTTAAATTCATATGTTGGTGCTAATAAAAGTATAACTCTTCCTAGTCAAATAAAAGAAATTGAAAATTGGGCTTTTGATTCTTGTGATATAACATCAGTTACATTAAACAATGGATTAGAGCATATTGGTAAAGAAGTATTTGTAGGAAATCAAATATCTGTTTTTGATCTTCCTTCTAGTATTACTACAATAGGAACAGGAGCATTAAAACAAAAGACTTATAATACTACGAAAGTAATTAATAGAACAGGTAAAGCATTTGATTGGACGAATGCATTAGAAACTCCTTATGATAATCCAAATAATACTCCACAAGTTTTTGTAACAGGTACAGCACATACTTCATATGGTGATGTTCTAATTACAGATAATTAGAAAGATATAACAATGTTAATGGAAATTACTATGGTTTAGAGCATGTAATAACATATTAAATATAATAATTTTATAAAAAAAACATTCATTAATGTACTAATGAATGTTTTATTATTGTTTATTCTTATTAAACTATCTTTTATTTTTCATATAATCAAACATTATAATAATACCTGCACCAAATATGAACATAATAATTGATGATATAGTATTACTAAGTGTATAATTACCAACTGGAATTATTACGATAGCACTCATAACAATAAGACCAAAAATTAAACTCATTGTATTTCTTTTATGATGTTTTAATAAATA
>JALERC010000040.1 GCA_022763805.1 Mycoplasmatota bacterium
TTTTTAATTGCTTCTTTATTTATTATCAACATCAATTATCCAACATTATTATATTTTAATAACTATAAAACATTAAATTTTGGTAATTATGTTGCCTCACTACAGTGTAATAATTTTTTACACGAAATATTATATAATTTTATATATATTGTTAGTATATACATATTAATTATATTTGTTGAAAAATTTTTGAAAAGGAGAATCAAACATGGAAATTGCAGTTAAAAATTTAACAAAATCTTTTAAAGGAATAAAGATTCTAGATAATGTTAATATAACATTTAAATCAAAAAAAATAACAGCATTAGTAGGAAGAAATGGTAGTGGTAAAAGTGTCCTTTTAAAATTATTATGTGGCTTATATTTACCTACAGAAGGAGAAATTTTATTTGATAATATTAATTATAATTTAAATGATGAATATCCACCAAATACTAGAGCTTTAATTGAAAAACCTAATTTTTTGGATGAACTAACAGGATATGAAAATCTTAAATTATTGGCTAAAATTCAAAATTTAATTAGCGATAAAGAAATAAATGAATCATTAAAAATAGTAAATCTGTACGATGATAAAGATAAGAAATTTAAGCATTATTCATTAGGGATGAAACAAAAACTTGGTATTGCCCAAGTTATAATGGAAAATCCAGATATTATGATTTTTGATGAACCATTTAATGGAATCGAAAAAAGAACAGCAGAAAAATTAAGAAAATATTTAAAAGAAAAAAAAGAAGAAGGAAAACTAATTATTATTGCAACACATATAAAAGAAGATGTTGAAGAATTAGCTGATTTAGTTTATGAAGTAGATGATGGAAATGTTAAAAAACAAAAATAGATTAATTATTTTACTTAATTATTTTATTGTTTTTATAATATTTATTTATGTTAATAATAAATATTATGATATCAACAATATTCTTACAATTGTTTTAGGTAATAATATTACATCGAAAAGTTTATTTATCGAAAGATCTATTTATTTATATCATCTATTTATCAATATTTTTATTTCTCTAGTTTATTTTGATAATAAGTTAAATTATAATATGGAGTTTATAAATCTTAGAAAAAAAATTAAAAATTATTTTTTAGAAATATATTTAAATATTAATGTTAAAAACATTCTTATTAATATAATTTCTGTAATTATTATTTCCATATTATTTATTAAATTTAAAGGAATAATGTCCTTTAATATATTCTATAAACTATTAATATTTATTTTATTTAATATAACAATATCAAATATTTTATTAACAATTTTACCATTTACAAGTAAAAAAAACTTACCAATTTATTTAATCGTTTTTAGTATTCTAATTAATATTTTTACATATAAAAATTTTAGTATTTTTATATATTTAATTACTAATATTTTATTATTTGTTATATATTATATTGGCTTATCAATTAATTATAGAAAAATCTATGAAAAATTTAAAAAATAGTTTTTTAAAAGTTGGTGTTGACAAAAGATAAAAAATATAGTAAATTATATCTAACGCGATTGACAGGGACATAATTTATAAAAGGTTGTGTTAAGCGAATTGAGGATAGTGAGAGCTCAATACATAAACGTTATATATTCCTACCCTTGAGTGAGATAGCAAACTATTTCCGGTCTGAGGGCCGTTATCTAACAAGAGTTTTAAAGGATGGTACCGTGCGCAATGCACTCCTTGGTATTATCCTTTTTTTGATTAAATCAATGATTTAGGACATGTTATTATAACACTTACTTTACAGAGACTTAGCATTAGGTGAGAGCTAAGAAGGAAGATATAATAATCCTACCTAATAGAGGAATTAATAATTCCCGGTTAATACCGTTATTTAAATTAAGTTAATTAAGAGGATGGTACCGTGCACAATGCACTCCTTTATAGGTATCATTCTCTTTTTTTATAGAAAGAGGAGAGATTTATGAAAAAAAATAAAGCTATTACATCAAGAGATGTAGATTTTGCACAATGGTATACAGATATTGTAAGAAATGCTAAATTAGCAAGTTATTCAAACGTTAAAGGATTTACAGTATTTGAACCTAATGGATACGCTATTTGGGAAAATATCCAAGCAGTAGCAGACAAAAGATTTAAAGAATTAGGTCATCAAAACATTATGATGCCAATGTTAATTCCAGAAAGTCTATTAAATAAAGAAGCTGATCACATTGAAGGATTTGCTCCAGAAGTAGCATGGGTAACTCATGGTGGAAATAAAAAACTAGAAGAAAGATTATGTGTAAGACCAACTAGTGAAGTATTATTCTGTGATTATTATAAAGATGTTATAAAATCATATAGAGATTTACCAAAATTATATAATCAATGGTGTAGTGTTGTAAGATGGGAAAAAGAAACTAGACCATTCTTAAGAACACGTGAATTCTTATGGCAAGAAGGACATACTATGCATGCTACAGCAGAAGAAGCTATGAAAGAAACAGATCAAATGTTAGAAGTATATCGCGAAATATATGAAGATTACTTAGCAATTCCAGTAGTTGCTGGTAGAAAAACTGAAAGTGAAAAATTTGCAGGAGCTGATTATACATTAACTGTAGAAGCTATGATGTATAATGGGGTAGCATTACAATCAGCAACTTCACATTATTTTGGAAATGGATTTGCTAAAGCATTTGATGTTAAATTTGTTAATAAAAATAATGAAGAAGAATATTGTTACCAAACATCTTGGGGTTTAACAACAAGAAGTATTGGTGGATTAATCATGTGTCATGGTGATGATAACGGATTAGTATTACCACCAAGAATAGCACCAAGAAAAGTTGCAATCATTACTTATTCAGATGACTTATTAGAAAAAGCATATGAAATTAGAGATATGTTAAATAAAGGTGGAATTGTATCTTATGTAGATGATTCAGAAAAATCAGCTGGATTTAAATTTGCTGAAGCTGAAGTTCAAGGTATACCATTTAGAATTGAAATTGGTAAACGTGAACTTGAAAATAATAAAATAGTAGTAGCACGTCGTGATAACTTTAAAAAAGAAGAAGTAAGTTTAGATACTGACTTAGTTACATATTTCAAAGAACAAATAGATGTTATGCATAATGATATGTTTAATCGCGCTAAAAAACGCATGGAAGAAAAAACATATGTATGTCATAACATGGATGAAGTTAAAGAAGTTATGGAAAATCATCCAGGATTCATCAAAGCTATGTGGTGTGGTGATGAAGCATGTGAAGAAAAATTTAAAGAAATTCGTGGAACTAAATCAAGATGTATACCATTTGAACAAGAAAAAGTTGATACTAAATGTGTTTGTTGTGGAAAAGAAGCAAAAGACATGGTTATATGGGGTATCCAATATTAAGACTATTTATTTAGTCTTTTTTTTGTGTTAAAATTATCTTAAGGTGATAATATGTTTTATTTAGCACAACTTTTTGGAATTCTTGCATGGTTAACATTACTTTTAAGTTATTATAGGAAAAATACAGATAAAATTTTATTTGTTCAAATAATTTCTGTTATATTTTATTTACTTAATTATTTGTTTTTAGGTGCATGGACAGGTTTAATTGTAGTAATATTTGAACTTGTAAGAGATTTTCTTTATTATAAGACAGATAAAGATAATTTATTATTCATATTAACTATTCCATTTTATATATTTTTAGCTTATTTTGCGCGAAATGATTTTATTGAGTTAATTCCTATACTAGCATCTTTACTTGAAGGATATACTTTAACTAAACATAAAAAAATTGTAGTACCTGGAGCTATTATAGTATATTCAATGTGGGTATTATACGATATAGCCGTAAAAGCATATACTGGAGCATTAACAGATGGATTAATAGTAATATCTAACATTTATATTTTATATAATATGATTACAGGATATAAAAGAGTTCATGAATTTAAAGTAATTACTAAATATTTAATAAATGATAATGTAATAAAAGTATTAAGTGAATTAGATAAAGAAATGTATGAAAAAGAATTATTATGGGATAATGAATACCAAAAAGAGGTATATAAAAAATATAAAAAATCATTAACATATATCAAATATAAAAATAAAATAATAGGATATATTAATATATTACCTATAAAAGAAGAAGAATATTTAGAAATAATATCTAAACATGATATAAAGAATAATTATGAACACTTAGGGACTAAAGATAGTAGATACTATATTATTGATTCAATTGTACTTAAAGAAAAATATCAAAATGAATTATCTATTAAATTAGTATCTAAGATATTAAAAAAACGTATTTCATATATTAAACCATTAAACGCAATTTCTATAGCTGTAAATGAATTTGAAAATGAAGTTTTAAAAAATTCGTCATTTAAAGAATTAAAAAAATTTGATGATGGTAATTATTTATACATTTTAAAATAAGGACTAATTTAGTCCTTTTTATGTTATAATAAGTTCTACTGGAGGAAGAACCATGAATAAAGAAACATTAACTTTACTTAGCAATTATATTAAAGCAGATATTGATTCATTTTATATTAAGGAAATAGGTTATGATTTTTTTGAAAATTCCATTGTTATTAATTCAGATTCTGAGTTAAACGGACACTATGAAGGAATAACTTTTTGTCCACCAAATTGGTTTAAAAAAGTAGAAGAATTAAGCAAGATTGGTAATGCAATTTTAATAATTGATTTAAATAATTGTAAAGATCAAAAAAAATTTATAGAGATAATTAAATATAAACAAGTAAGTACATTTGAACTACCTAAAAATTGTATAATAATTGTTACAAGTAAACAAGAAATTGATGAAGAAATAGGAGCACTGTTAGTATGGATTTAGAAGCAATTAAAAGAATGTTATTAGTTAAATATCCTGCATTTAGTGGGATTGTATTGAATACTCAGTTTATTGAAAGAGAAGATGTTATTACAGCTGCTACTGATGGAGAAGTTGTATATTATAATACTGATTTTATGAATAAACTTAATAATGATGAACAACTTTTTGTATTTGCTCATGAAATATGTCATATGGCATTTAATCATATTTCAAGAAAGAAAGATAAAGATACATATATTTGGAATATTGCAACAGATGCTGTAATTAATGCATTACTAAAAAAAGATGGATTAAGTGTACTAGAAAATGCTGTAAACATCGAAGATGCAATTAATCATGATGCTGAAGAAATGTATAACATACTTTTAGAACAAAAACAAAAAGACCCAGAAAAAAATTTCCAAAATCAAGAATCACAAAATGGTGACGGAAATAATACTTTTGAAGATAATCATGATATATGGAATGAACAAAAAAATTATAATGAAAACAAACAAGTAAGTGAACAAAAAGCATTTCAAGAAAATAGAAAAGAAAAAATCAAAAAATTAAAAGAACTAAAAAAAGAATTACAAAAAGAATCAGAACAATTAGGTAATGAGAAAAAAGGAAATAAAATAAATATAAATGATGTTGGTGTATCAAAACAATTAATTGATTGGAGAAAAGTTTTAAAATCAGCAATATGTAAAAACTATGATTGGTCTTATAAAAATGCAAGTATTGAAAATGGAATAATAACTCCTCATTTGGAAGAAATTTTAGAATCTAATACTGAAATATTATTAGATACTAGTGGTTCTATAGATGACGATATCTTAAAATCTTTTTTAAGAGAATGTAAACATATTTTTAATACATCTAAAATAAAAGTAGGATGTTTTGATACTGAATTTTACGGTTTTCAAGATATAAAAAATGTAAATGATATTGACAAATTAAAATTCGTTGGTGGGGGTGGAACAGACTTTACTGTAGCAATCGAAGCCTTTTCATCTCGTGTAGATAATAAGATAATATTTACTGATGGAAGAAGTTTTATGCCAAATCAATATTGTAATTGTATATGGGTAGTATTTGGTGATAAAAAAATAAAACCTATTGGTGGTAAAGTTATTTATATAGATGAAAATGAATTGGTAAAAAGAAAGACTAAATAGTCTTTTTTTTCATATAATTTATTGGTGATTACTATGAAAAAAATACTACTAATAATATTATTATGTCCAATTATGGTAAATGCATATTCTACAAGTGCTACTAGTACAACATTAATTGATACTGCATCTAATAGAACAATATATGCTAATAACGAAAATGAAATAAGAAGTGTTGCAAGCATTTCTAAAATAATGACAGCAATACTAGCTATAGAATCTAACAAATTAAATGATGATGTAATTATAAAAGATTATGTTTCTAAAGCGTATGGGTCTGGTATATATATTAAAATAGGGGAAAAATTAAAATTAATTGATTTAGTCTATGGATTACTTTTACGAAGTGGAAATGATGCTGCACTTGCAATAGCTAATACAGTATCTGATTCAGAAGAAGAATTTGTTAACTTAATGAATAAAAAAGCAAAAGAATTAAATATGAAAGATACTACTTTTAATAATCCTAGTGGATTAGATGGCAAAGTAATGAAAGGTAATTTTTCAACTTCTCATGACATGGCTATACTTATGTCATATTGTATGAAAAATAAAACATTTAGAAAAATAACGAAAACTAGTAGTTATAAATTAAATACTAATATGAATAATTATTACTGGGTTAATAAAAACAAATTATTAAGAAATTATAAATATGCAAACGGAGGAAAAACGGGTTTTACTGAAATTGCTAAAAGGACATTAATTACATCTGCAAAAAAAGGTAATACAGAACTTGTTGTAGTAACACTTAATGATGGAAATGATTTTTCTGATCACAAAAGATTATATGAAGAAGCATTTAAAGAATATAAAACTATTAAAATTATTAAAAAAGGGTATATTCAAATACCTGATGAAAAGTTTTATAAAAATGTAAAGTTTTATGTTAAAGAAAAATTTAATTATACAATAAATGATAGAGATGATATATTAATAAAATATATATTAGATGAAAAATTTAAATATAAGAATAATGATGTTGTAGGTAAACTTGAAGTATATAATAAAAAAAATAAAATTTTTGATACAGATATTTATATTAAGATAAAAAAGAAAAAAATTGATGTAATAGAATATATGTTAGGATTGTTTAAATGATAAATATTATATGGGGATTATTTATAATTACAGGAATTATATATTCATTATTAACAAATAATATTGATATTATTAATAATCAAATATTAATGAGTGGTAAAAAGACTATAGAAATGGTTTTAGAAATTTTTCCTGTTATGGCTATATGGCTTGGTTTAATGAATATAGCACTAGAATCAGGATTACTTTTTATGTTTTCTAAACTTATTTCACCATTATTGGGTAAACTATTTAAAGATATTCCTAAAGGTCATGAATCATTAGGATTTATTGCTTCTAATATTGTAATTAATATGTTTGGTTTAGGTTCTGCTGCAACTCCTTTTGGTCTTAAGGCTATGAATTCTTTACAAAGTATTAATGGGAAAAAGGATACTGCAAGTAAAAGTATGATAACATTTTTAGTATTAAATACTAGTGGTGTTACAATTGTTCCAACAATGATTATTTCAATGCGTATGATGTATAAAAGTAATAATCCAACTGAAATAGTATCTGCTTGTATTATTGCAACTATATGTTCTACAACAGCTGGATTATTAATGGATAAATTATTACAAAGAAGGTGTAAAAAATAATTTCAAAATATATTATTCCTTTAATGGTTTTATTTATTTTAATTTATGGATTTACTAAAAATACAAATATATATGATTCATTTATAAATGGTTCAAAAGAATCATTTAAAATGTGTATTCAAATTTTTCCAAATTTACTTGCTATGATTCTTGCTATTGATATTTTAATTAATTCAAATATTTTAGAAAGTATTTCTAAATTTATTAATTATCCTTATGAAATTATATCTATGTGTTTAATGCGTCCAATAAGTGGTTCTAGCACTCTTGCTATTTTAAATAATATTTATAGTAAGTATGGACCAGATTCATTTTATGGGAGATTAGCATCAGTTATACAAGGAAGTACAGATACAACTTTTTATGTACTTACTTTATATTTCGGAAGTATAGGAATAAAAAAAATAAGATATAGTTTAATAGCAGGTTTATTTGCAGACTTAATTGGAATAATAGCAAGTATCGTTATTGTAAATATTATGTTTTAATGTTATAATAACCTCGGTGATTTAAATGGAAAGAGTGCAAAAAGTTATAGCTAACAATGGTTATTGCTCTAGAAGAAAGGCTGAAGAATTAATTAAAGCTGGTAAAGTTAGAGTTAATGGTGAAGTTGTTAGAGAATTAGGTACTCTAGTAGATACTAATGATACTATTGAAGTAGATGGTTTTGTTATTGATAAAGCTGAAAAAATATATATCTTATTAAATAAACCACGTGGAGTAGTTACAACAACAAGTGATGATAAACATAGAAAAACAGTAACAGATATAGTAAATGCTAAAACTAGAGTATATCCAGTTGGAAGACTTGATTATGATACGACAGGAGCTTTATTACTTACAAATGATGGTGTATTAACAAATGCATTATTACATCCAAGTAATAATATTGAAAAGGTTTATGTTGCTAAAATTAAAGGGTTAATTACAGAAGGACATCGTAAAACTTTAGAAAAAGGTGTTGTAATTGATGGAGTTAAGACTGGAAGATGTAAAACTAGATTATTAAAATTAGACAAAAAAACTAATACATCTATTGTTGCTTTATCTATTCATGAAGGTAGAAACCATCAAATAAAAAACATGTTTAAAGAATTAGGATATCAAGTTATTAAATTAAGACGTGATAGTGTTGCTTTCTTAAATTGTGATGGATTACAATCAGGAGAATATAGATATTTAACAACAAAAGAAGTTAAAAGAATTTATAATTTAATAAATACAAAAAAATAACAAATATTATTATTTGTTATTTTTTTTATATAATAAAGTAATTTTTTTATTCTTAATATCAATTATTCCTTCTTCTTTTAGATTACCTAATTCGCGAGATAATGCACTTCTATTTACTCCTAGATAGATAGCTAATTCTGTTATAGAATTTTGTAAATATATAATTCTAGAATTAGGATAAGTTAATCTAAAATATTCAAGAAGTTTTTCTTTGATGCTTTTTTTAGTTAAAATTTCAATTCTTATCTTATTATTTTTAGTTATTTCCATAACAATTTGTAATATATTTAAAACAAATTGATTATAGTAATCATGACATTTTAGTTTTTTATTATTTATAAGTAAATCATAATCAAAAAAAGATATTACCGTATCTGTATTAGCTATTACTTTATCGTCACTAGAAAGTATACATAATTCTTCTATAAATAATTCATATTGATTAATTTTGTCAAGTACAATAATATTACCATTATAGTCTTCTCTTATAATAGAAATACTTCCTTTTTGAATTATACCTATTAATTTACTATTTTTAAATGATGATAAAATATTATCATTTTCTTTAAATGTAATAGTATTTGATTCGAGATTTTTAAGTATTTTTTTTCTATGTTGTTTATTAATTTCATCGAATGGTTTTATCATCATTTACACCTCGCTAAAACAATTTTAACATTATTTAATATTTGTTGCAATTGCAACACAACAATTTTTAAATTTTATGATATTATTTAGTTGTACTAGAAGAAGGAGTGAACGTGATGAAGGTAATAAAAAGAGACGGACAAATGGTTGATTATTGTCCTGAAAAAATTGAAGAAGCTATTATGAAAGCAAATATGGAAGTTGCAGAAGAAGATGAAAAAGCATCTGATATACAAATTAAAAATATTATTAAATATATTGAAAGCCTAAAGAAAAAAAGAATTTTAGTTGAAGATATTCAAGATATTATTGAAATGAAATTAATGAAAATTGGTAAATATACTTTAGCAAAAAAATATATTACATATAGATATACAAGAGAATTAGTAAGAAGAAGTAATACAACTGATAGATCAATTAAAGAATTAATTGATGGTGAAAGTGAATATTGGAATACAGAAAATTCTAATAAAAATGCAAAAATTGTAACAACTCAAAGAGATTATTTAGCTGGTATTACTAGTGTTGATATTACTCGTAGATTTTTACTTGCGGAAGATATAGTAGCAGCACATGATGAAGGTATTATTCATTTTCATGATGCGGATTATTTTGCACAAAATGCATTACACAATTGTGATTTAATTAATATAGAAGATATGCTACAAAATGGTACAAATATTAATGGTGTAATGATTGAAAAACCTCATAGATTTTTAACAGCTATGACAATTACTACACAATTAATTACAGCTGTTGCATCAAGTCAATATGGTGGTGCAACAATTACATTAACTCATTTAGCACCTTTTGTTAGATTAAGTTATGAAGCATATTTAAAAAAATATAAAGATAGAAAATTAACAAAAGCTCAATGTGAAAAATTTGCTAAAGAAGATTTAAAGAAAGAAATAATTGATGGAGTACAAACTTTCCAATACCAAATTAATTCAATGACTACAACTAATGGACAAGCACCATTCTTAAGTGTTTGTATGTATTTAGGTGAAACAGAAGAATATAAAGAAGAACTTGCAATGATTATTGAAGAAATGTTAATTCAAAGAACACAAGGTATGAAAAATGAAAAAGGTGTATATATTACTCCAGCGTTCCCTAAATTACTTTATGTTCTTGAAGAAGACAATATAAGAAAAGATAGTAAATATTATTATTTAACAGAATTAGCAGCAAAATGTACTGCAAAAAGACTTGTTCCA
>JALERC010000102.1 GCA_022763805.1 Mycoplasmatota bacterium
TTAAGAAATGCTACTCCAGATAGTTTAAATGGTAAATCAGTATATAATGAAAAAACTGGTGAAATGATAGATATTAAACCTACTTGGTTAAAAAAATTAGAAGATAAATGTAACAATGAACCAAATAAAAATCATATATTATTTTTTGATGAAATAACTAATGCATTCCCAAGTATTCAAGGTATAGCTTTTAATATTATTTTAGATAAAGAAGTTAACGGTACATGGAAGTTACCAAAAAACGCAAGAATTGTGGCGGCAGGAAATGAGTTATCTGATTCTTTAGCTGCTAATGAACTTGCAGAACCATTATTTAATAGGTTTGCACATGTATACATTAATACTACTACTGAATCTTGGTTAAAATGGGCTAGTGATAACAATATACATCCGGCAATATATTCATATATTGCATATAGAAATGGTGAAACTTTAAGAACAAAATATAATGGTGAAACACCTAATGCTGATCCTAGAAAATGGGAAATGGCATCTAACATGTTATATAAAACTGGAAATCCAGTAATGCTTAGAGCTTTAGTTGGTGAAGATGTTTGTAGAGATTTTATTAAGTTTTGTAAAATAAGAGTTATTACTATTGATGATGTTATTAATAATAGATATGATATTAATTTTATAACCAATATGGATTCTAGTGAAAAATATGCTACTGTTTTAGGTTTATCTCAAGTTAAAGAAGATAATTTTAAAATTATAAGGGATTTTATTAAATTGTTAGGTTCTGAATTTTTAACAACATTTGATAATATTTGGGCTCGTAATGATATTAATAGATTAGAAATGATTGCAAGTGAAAGATTAACTAAAAGTATGAAATAATTTTCATACTTTTTTCATATATTTATAATGGTGATTTGATGTTTAAAATTGGTGATCTGGTTACTAGAAAGTCATATAATAATGATGTTATTTTTACAATAATTGATTTTAATGAGGATTTATATTTTTTAAAAGGTAAATATATTAGATTACATGCTGATTCAAAAGAAGAGGATTTAGTTGATGCAGTGGATATGGATGATTTTAGGGTAGATTCTTTTAGAAATTTAGATAGGTCAAATTATTTTTATCTTCC
>JALERC010000091.1 GCA_022763805.1 Mycoplasmatota bacterium
AGACTACAACCACATATTGGGAAAATGGTAGCTAAGTATTATGGGGAATTATTAAATAAAGATTATATGGATATTACTGTTTTAGAAGCATTAATATATGAATTACAAAGACTTGAATATAATACAGATTTTAAAGAAGAAAATAATAATCTAGTATGTAATTTCAAAGGTAAAGTGCGTTAATTAGCACTCTCACTTGACAAGTGCTAAAATATGAGTATAATTTAAAGTGGATGGGATACCATTCACTTTTTAAATGGAGGTGATTATATGAACATGGAAGAAGAAAAAGTATTAGAAAAATACGGAAGAGACATTGTTAAACATGTTCGTGATGGAAAAGTTGATCCAGTAATTGGTAGAGACTCAGAAATTCAAAATATTACCCGAATTTTATCTAGAAAAACTAAGAATAATCCTGTACTAATAGGAGAACCTGGAGTAGGTAAAACAGCTATAGTAGAAGGATTAGCACACCGAATTGTAAAAGGAGATGTACCAAATAGTTTAAAAGATAAAACAATTTGGGAACTTGATTTAGCTGCATTAATTGCAGGTGCTAAATACCGAGGTGAGTTTGAAGAAAGATTAAAAAAAGTTTTAAAAGAAATTAAAGATAGTGATGGAAAAATAATATTATTTATTGATGAAATTCATATGATTGTAGGAGCAGGTGCAGAAGGTGCTATGGATGCAGGTAATATGTTAAAACCAATGCTTGCACGTGGTGAGATAAAATGTATCGGTGCGACAACATTAAATGAAGACCGTAAATATATTGAAAAAGATGGCGCACTTGAAAGACGTTTCCAAAAAGTTATTGTAAAAGAACCAACTGTTTTGGATACTATTACAATACTTCGTGGTTTAAAACAACGATTTGAAACTTATCACGGAGTTAATATTAAAGATTCAAGTTTAGTTGCAGCAGCAACATTATCAGATAGATATATAACTGATAGATATCTACCAGATAAAGCCATCGATTTAATAGATGAAGCATGTGCTACAATTAAAGTCCAAATGGATTCAGTACCTGAAAGTTTAAATAATATAATACGTGAAAAAATGAGCAAAGAAATTGAACTACAAGCATTAAAAAAAGAAAAAGATGAAATATCATTAAAAAGAAAAGAAGAATTAACATTAAAAATAGAATCTCTAAAAAAACAAGAAGACGAATTACGTACAAAATGGAATAATGAAAAAGATATAAATAATAAAATTAAAGAGAAAAAAATAGAAATAGAAAAAAATTATAAAAAACTATCTGATGCTGAAAATAATTATAATTTAGAGGAAGCTGCTAAATTGAGACATGCTATAATTCCAAATCTTGAAAAAGAATTGAATGAACTAACAAAAAATAACAAATCAGATATATTAAGTGATACTATCGATGATGAAAGTATTGCATCGATAATATCTAAATGGACAAATATTCCTATAAGTAAATTAGTTGGAACAGAAAGAGAAAAACTATTACATCTAGAAGAAAATATGAAAAAAAGAGTAAAAGGACAAGATAATGCGTTAAAACTTGTAAGTAATGCTATAATTAGAGCAAGAGCAGGTATTAAAGATCCAACAAAACCAATTGGTTCATTTATATTCTTAGGACCTACAGGTGTTGGTAAAACAGAAGTTGCCAAAACATTAGCAAGTGAACTTTTTGATTCAGATAAACATATGATAAGAATTGATATGAGTGAATATATGGAAAGTTTTAATGTTTCTCGATTAATTGGAGCTCCTCCAGGATATGTAGGATATGATGAAGGAGGACAACTAACTGAAGCAGTAAGAAGAAATCCTTATAGTATCGTATTATTCGACGAAATAGAAAAAGCTCATAAAGATGTATTTAATATTTTACTTCAAATACTAGATGATGGTAGAATTACAGATTCACAAGGTAGAACTGTTGATTTTAAAAATACCATTATTATTATGACATCTAATATTGGTAGTGAATATATATTAGATAATAATAAAAATTCATATGATTTAGTTATGAAGGAATTAAAAAATAGTTTTAAACCTGAATTCTTAAATCGTATTGATGAAATAATTATGTTTAATTCATTATCTAAAGATGTAGTTTATAGTATATTAGATAATATATTAAAAGAAATTGAATATAGATTATCTGATAAACAATTAAAATTAAACTTAACAGACCGTGCTAAAGATTTTATAATTAATGAATCTTATGATCAAAATTATGGAGCACGTCCAATAAGAAGATATGTTAGTGGTACCCTAGAAACATTAATTGCAACAAATATAATTGCAGGTAATATTAAGGTTGGAAGTACTATTAATATAGATGTTAAAGACGAAGAGTTAGTATTAATCTAACTCTTTTATTTTGCATTATAATATTATTTACTCTTTAAAAGTAAAATTAAAAAAATAATTTGTTAAAATAAAACGATATAGAATTAATCAAACTTGTTTTTAGTATAATTTAATGGTGGTAATATGTTACCAAATATGGAACCTAAAATTTTTAGTTTAAGTGCTGTTATTGTTGGTTATTTATTAATAGATGATTTAACTGCAAATGAACAAAACGCACTTGGTAATTGGCTTATGTTAGTAGCACAAGTACTATGTACTAACGCTTTTTATAAACAAGTTTTATCAGAAAGAAAAATTAAAAATAGTATTAATGAAGAGGAATTATTACAAAAATTTGTAGAAGTTATTAGTAATATCATTTGAATAAGTTTGACAAAATCAGATTTATATACTATAATACAATTACCAATTCGTTAAGGGGATTTGGTATACAATTTATTATTATTTTAAATAAAATATCACAGCCACACTGATATTTTATTTTTGTTTAAAGGTGATTTATGGATAAGTTTCAGTTTTTAAAAAACATTAAAAATAAAGATGATAGAGTGATTATTTCCAATGTACTTGATAAATATGAAAAGTATAATAACACAGGAATTTTTACATATACTAATTTTCTAGATGAAAAAATTATATCGATGATTAAAAATTTAAAAATTGATTATAATATATATAAAGCACATGATTATTGTGAAAAAAGTATAATATATTTTGGTAATTATGATAACTATGTTACTATTTACAAAATAGATGGTAAGTTTTCACATAATGAAATATTAGGTACGTTATTTAGTCTAGGTTTAGATCATTATACTATAGGAGATATAATAGTATGTGATGATTGTTTTTTTCTTACAAATTTAACTAGACTTAATAGTTTAATTGAAAATAATTTGTATGAAATAAATAGTGTTCGTGTTTTTCCAAAAAAAGTTGATAGTATAATTGTTACCAAAGAAAAATTTACTAATTTTAATATAATTGTTCCTAGTTATAGGATAGATTGTATTGTATCTAAACTTGCAAACATGGGTAGAAATGAAACTATAAAATATATTAATAATGGATTAGTACTTCTTAATTATAATGATACATCTCATAAAAAAATGGTTAAAGAAAATGATGTAATTTCAATTAGAAAAGTAGGTAAATTTATTATTGGAAAAGAAGAAAAAAGGACTAAAAAAGATAATATAGTATTATCTATTAAAAAATATAATTAAATATGTTAAAATGGATTTAGGTGGTAAAATGATAAATATTAAAGCAGACTCAAGAAAAGTTAAAGAAGGAGATATATTTGTTGCCTTAAGAGGATATTCTAGTGATGGCCATGATTACATTGATAAAGCAATAGCTAATGGTTGTAAAAAATTAATCGTAATGGATGATAAAGAATATAAAGTAGATTATGAAGTTGTACCTGATACTCGTGAATATTTGAATAAATATTTAAAAGATCATTATAAAAAATATTTAGATGAAATGACTATTATTGGTTATACAGGTACTAACGGAAAAACTACTAGTGCATTCTTAATGTATGAAATGCTTAATAATTTAGGGATTAAATGTGGTTATATTGGTACTATTGGTTATTATTTAGACGGTAAAGTTTCTGATTTACCTAATACAAGTCCTGATGTTTGTGATATGTATGAACTTTTATTGAATGCATATGATAATGGTTATAAATGTATGGCTATTGAAGCTTCTAGTCAAGGATTAGATCTACAAAGATTATATGGTATACCATTTGATTATGCAATATTTACAAACTTAACACAAGACCATTTAGATTATCATAAAACAATGGAAAATTATGCTAAAGCTAAAACGATTTTATTTAAACAATTAAAAAATGATGGTATTGCAATATTAAATTACGATGATCCTTATAAAGATTATTTTGTATCAAAAAATACTTTATATTATGGATTTAATGGTGGTGATTATAAAATAGATAGCGTTAATTATAATCATCAAGGAACAACTTTTACATATAATGGAAAAACTATTAATTCGCCACTTTTAGGTGATTATAATGTTTATAATTTACTTTCAGATATTGTTGTTTTAGAATCTATGGGTATAAAAAATATTAATGATTCGATAAAAGGTATAAGTGCTCCAGATGGTAGAATGGATATGGTACTTTATAAAAATAATTCCATCATAATTGATTATGCACATACTCCAGATGCTATTTCAAAAATTCTTGATACAGTTAA
>JALERC010000016.1 GCA_022763805.1 Mycoplasmatota bacterium
ATCTATAATATTTGTAATTGTATTAGACCTACAATGGTTGAATCTAATTTATACAATATTTGTAAATTTTTAGATGAAATGTCAGAAGAAAAATTAATTAATATTATTAGTGATGATTTTGGTATTTATTCAAGATATAACATAGGAACTCCTAACTCTATTAATGAGTTATGTTATAAAATATTAGAACATAATAATTCTGGTAATGATGTACTTGATATATGTTCTTTTACTGGGAACTTTTTAACATATTATGCAAAGAAACAACCAAGTTATTATTACTCTGGAATTGAAATAAGTACAAGAAGTAATTTAGTAGCACAATTAAGATTAAATATTTTAAATGTAAAAAATGAATTATTTAATAATAATGTTTTTGACTATAATACAAACAAAAAATATGACAAAATATTTTGTAATTACCCATTAGGAGTTAAATTGGATGATCATGCAGTAAATTATCTTAATAATATTAACAATAGAATTAATTATATATATACAAATAAAACATCTTCAAGTTGGGCATTTATAAATATAGTAATTAATTCCTTAAAAGATACTGGTAAAGCAATAGTTGTTATGAATAATGCGGGATTATACTCATTAAAAAATTCAGATGTAGAATTTAGAAAATTATTGGTTTCTGGCGGCTATATAGAAAGTGTTATTTCCTTACCAGAAAAATTATTTGCAAATACGTCTATTCCAGTGACATTATTAGTTTTAAGTAATAATAATGATAAAATAAAATTTATTAATGCTGAAAAAATGATTCAAAACAATAAATTAATCAATTCTGCAAAATTATTAAATATTGAGGAAATCTTAAATGAATATGCAAATATATCTGATTCTTCATATACTAAAATTATTGATAATAAAGAATTAGTAAATGAAAGTTTTAATTTACATGTTCAAAATTACATGGGTATTGAAAATTTAGAAATAAAATTTCCTAGAATTTTAAATGAGTTATGTTTTGATGTATATAGAGGATATCAAATATCAGCTAATGATATTAATCTAAATTCAGAGCCACAAGAAGGTTTATTAGAACATAAAATAGTTAATATAGTTAATATAATTGATGGTATTATTGAAAACAATTTAACAAAAATATATTTAAAAGATGGAAAATTAAATAAATATTTATTGAAAAATAAAGATTTAATTGTGACTTTAAAAGGAGCGATAACTAGATTTAGTGTTGTTGAATTAAAAGAAAATGAAAGATTAATACCTAGTGGTAATTTTACTGTATTAAGATTAGATACAAGTATAGTTAATCCTTATTATTTAAAAATGTTTTTTGAAAGTAGCAAAGGAAATGCAATAATAAATTCAATTAAAAGTGGTGGTGCTTTACCATCTATTAATATTAGTCAATTGAAAGATATTAAAGTTCCAGTTCCTCCTATTGAAGAACAAAATAAAATTGTTAATAGATATTTAGCAAAAACAGATGAAATACAAATGATAAAATCTAAATTAAAAAATTTAGAAAATAGTCTTACTGAAATTAAGAATGAGGAATTTTAATAAGGAGTGCTTGTATGTTAGATTTTAATAAATTGGAAGAAATAATTGATAAATTTAGAGAAGAATTGACATTAGCAAATAGATCTGGTGAAGAAGAATTAAATGCTTTTCTAACAAAACATAATATTTCATTAGAAAAAGAAAAAACTTGTTATTCATATTGTGACATTGGAAATTCACAAATATTAATTGTTGGAAATTTAAACATACAAATAAAAGATGTAAATGGAATATGTAAAAATTTAGGGATAGATCCAAATAGGTTGGTTTATGTTTCATATGATGAAGCAACTAATTATCCTTTTGATAATTTAAGATACAGTAATAAATATTCTGATATTATATTTGGTGCTATTCCACACAAAGGAAAAGGAATTGATGGATTCAGCAGTATAATAACTTACCTAGAAAGTAATGCATCTGAATTTCCAAATGTCATAAGAGCGACCAATAGCAATGAGTTAAACTTAAATAAAACACAGATAAAGAATGCATTAATTAAAACTAGATTTTATAAAGAAGTATTGGAGGGATAAAATGGTTTTAGTAAAAGATATTATTAAAGAAGGATTTATTAAATTTGAAGATGAATCTCTAAAAGACATTTCGCAAGAGGAATATGATCAATTAATTAAAAGTGCATATATTAATCAACTTAAATATTGTAATGGAAATGTTGATCCAAAATTAAAAAAAAAATATGAACAATTAGAAAAAAGAACAAAAAGGTTAGATAAAATAACAAATATTTATATTGTTGAAAATGCAATATTAGAAAGAAGATCTTTTTCTAAAGAATATAATACATTTTTAATTGTTGAAGATAAAAAAGGTGTATGTTTAATGTATAATCTTACTTCTGGAGAAGATCATAGTTTTGACCGTGATAAAAGTTTAATGATAGTTGATGGTAGAACAAAATTTCATCAACTATATTCATACAATAAAAGAGATATTGTAGATACTTTAGATATAGGATATATGGATGAAATAAAATTGTATAAAAATTCTATTTTAACGAATATTGTTTCCAATGTACCATTAAATAATTCTGATTTTATTGAATTTAATGACAAATTAGGTAATAAGATATATTTAGATCTATTATTTAACAATATATATTGTAGACAAAATTGTTATTCTCTAATTAAAAATAATAATACGAAGATAATAAATATTTTTAAATTCCATAACAAAACTAATTTTAAACCAAAACAATTAAAAAAATTTATTTTTAGTTTCTTAAAATTGTTTTACGAATTTGAAGATTAGGAAAATATGGTATAATTATAAAAAAAAAAAATTAAAGTCTAAATACAATAACTTATTAAATGAACTAGCTTAAATGGATTTTACTCGTTGTAGGGATTTTGTTGAAAAGTATGTAAGTGTGAAAGAGCCAAGTAGAACTTTGATTAAAAGATTAATAAATAGCACTGTTGTTTATGATTATGGCGATAAAAAAGAAGTCAAAATCAATTTAAAATTTAAAGTGTTATCTCATCTTGCAAGTACTATTATGGCTTAAAAAAAACCACATACAAAAGGCAAACCCTTTTTTTTTACCGAACTATAAAGGGCGACTGGGATTATACTTTGTGATTTCTTATAACTATGATCATTTTTTAGCCCTTATAATAAAGAGAAAAACAAATTTGATAATTGATTACTATTTAAAAAAATTAAAATTTTATGAAAATTACAAAGAAATTGCATCTTTTTTGATAGGTTGTTTTACAATGGTAACATACAGTTTTAGGGTCTATTATATAAATAATTATTTATGAGAAAAAAAGGGTTATAATGAAAGAAATAAAGTAAAATTATTTTTATTTTGAATATTTGCTAGTCCATTATTATTATAGTTGATATAATTTTATGACTTAACACTTCATTAAACTTTTTTGATATTTTTTCTTCATTTTATATAATATGTGATAAAATAAAATTAGGAGGATGAATATATGAATAAAGGTTTAAAAACAGGACTTATAATAGGTGCTGTAGTCGTGGTTTTGGTTATGTTATTTGCAGGGAGTTATAATGGTTTAATTGGAAAGGAAGAAGAAGTAGATAGTAAGTTGGCTCAAGTTTCAGTACAACTTGAAAGAAGAGCTGATTTAATACCTAATTTAGTTAATACTGTAAAGGGTTATGCAAGTCATGAACAAAGTGTAATTGATAGTGTAACTGATGCAAGATCTAAGTTATTAAGTGCTAATTCGGTAGAAGAAAAAGCAGAAGCAAATCAAGAATTAACAACTTCATTAAATAATTTGCTTGTGGTAGTTGAAAATTATCCTGATTTAAAGGCAAATACTAATTTTATACAATTACAAGATGAACTTGCAGGTACAGAAAATAGAATAGCTGTGGCTAGAAAAGATTATAATGATGCAGTTAAATCATATAATAAAGAAATAAAGAGTTTTCCTAAAAATATATTAGCAGGTATGTTTGGTTTTGAAGAAAAAGAATATTTTGAAGCTAAAGAGAGTTCTAATGAAGTTCCAGAAGTTTCGTTTGAATAGGATTAAGTATTTAATCCTTATTCTTTTATATATGGCTTTTACACCTAGTGTAAAAGCTATGGTACGTCCAACAAATGATTTTTATATAAATGATTATGCTAATATATTATCTAGTGAAACAGAAGATTATATTTTAAATAGAAGTATTGCTTTAAATAATGTGGATGGGACACAAATAGTAGTAGTAACTATTCCTAATTTAGAGGGTATGTCATTAGAAGATTATGCTACACAATTATTTAGAAATTTTGGTATAGGTGATAAAAATAAAAATAATGGATTATTATTACTTCTTGCTTTAGAAGAAAGACAGTTTAGGGTAGAAGTTGGTTATGGATTAGAGGGGATACTTCCAGATGGAAAAACAGGAAGATTTCAAGATGAATATATCATTCCTTATTTAAAAAACAACAATTGGGATGAAGGAATAAAAAACGGTTATGATGCTTTCTATAAAGAAATAGTTACTTTAAATAATTTAAATATTGATTATAATAATCCTAACGAGGTCTATTCCAGTTCAACAAGTATAAAATCAGGAGATGATTATGGTTTTATATTTATGATACTAGTTTGTTTCTTTTATCTTATTGGTGGAGGTATTGGAAATAAAATTAGAAGGTTAAAGAAAAACAAAGGTTTATACACTTTAATATATATTATAGTGTGGTTA
>JALERC010000090.1 GCA_022763805.1 Mycoplasmatota bacterium
TCTTCAATAATATTTTCAATTTTTTTACCATATTCAATTGATTCATCATAAACAAATTCAAGTTCAGGAATATGTCTTATATCTACACGATCCATAAGTTCGTGACGAATAAATCCCTTAGCATTTTTTAATGCTTTCATAGTTTCTTCTATTCTATCTTGATTAAATACAGTTACATATACTTTAGCATATGATAAATCTGATGTAACTTTACAATCTGTTACTGTTACAAATTTAACATCAGGATCTTTTACTTCTGTCATTAATATATAACTTATTTCTTTTACTAAATTTGAAGCAATTCTATCAATTTTTACACTCATGGTAATTCACCTCAAAAGTATTATACCATATATTTATTATTTAACATATCTTTTTATCTTCTGAGTTGAAGTTTCTTCAAATGGTTTATCTCTTAATTCAACTTTTTTAATCTTTTTGTATTCAGCTAACTTACTGTTAATTTCTTTAATGTATTCATTTATTATTTTAGTAATTTCTTCTTTAAATGATGGTATTTCTTTTATCTTTTGTTGTATATCTTCAGTTAATACTATTTCTACAGTAATAATATTATCTTTAGCACTTACAATTGCTTGTTTAATATATTTACTTTTATTAATTTCTACCTCTATTTCTTCAGGATATACATTTTTTCCATTAGAAGTAATAATTACATTTTTACATCTACCAACTATTTTAATAAAACCTGATTTATCTACATATCCAAGATCACCAGTATGAAAATATCCATCTTCATCAATAGCTTCTTTTGTAGCTTTTTCATTATTATAGTATCCTAACATGACTTGTGGTCCTTTAACACAAATTTCACCTATACCATCACTATTAGTATTAATAACTTTAATATCTGTATCCCTTAATGGATGTCCTACCTTATCATCTTTAAAATTGTTATAAGAATTTCCTGCAACTAATGGTGCACATTCAGTAAGACCATATCCTTGAAGAATTGTAAAACCATATTCTCTTAAACGTTTTGATACTAATGGATCTACTGGTGCTCCACCAACTATAATTGTTTTCAAATTAGAACCAAAACTTTCATGAATATCTTTAAATATTGGTCTTTTAAGTGATGGTACAAAATTAGTTATAAACCTTGCAGTTTTAACTAATTTAGTTTTACCTTTTTTTTCTATTTCATTTGTTATTTTTTGATCAAATAAGTCTATTACTCTAGGTACTCCTATAATAATTGTTGGCTTAGTTTTTATCATGTCTTTTTGAATATATTTCAAACTATCTAAATGAATCATTGAAGCTCCAATTGAAAGAGGTGTTAAAAATCCACCGGTACATTCTAATGTATGATTCATTGGAAGAACAGAAAAAAATCTATCTGTTTCATCTATTTTTATAAATTGATCAATATTATTTATATTATGCATAATGTTTTTATTAGATAACATAACTATTTTAGAATTTCCTGTTGTACCACTAGTAAATAAATATACTGCAACATTATTTGGATCAATATAAGTATTAGTATAATTATTATCTAAATTAGAACCTTCTTTAATTAGTTCTTTCATTTCATCTTGCATCCTAATTGTTTTATATTTATTATGATCTAATTTTTTTTCTTGTTCTTTAGAATATATTATTAAATCTACATTCAAATTATTTAATTGTTTATCTAACTCTTCTTTTTTTAATTCTTTATCTAAAGGAACAACCTTACCAACACCACACACAGTAGTTAAGTAAGATAATCCCCATTCATAACTATTTTTACCAATAATAGCAATATTTTTATCTTTTAAACCCATATCAATTAGTTTATTACCAAGATTAACCATATCACAATATAATTCATTATATGTTATACCTTTATATTCTTTATTTTCTTTTTCATAAAATGCAATATTATTTGGATATAATAATACACTATTTTCAATCATTTCTTTTATTGTACTGCTTTTCATTCTTCCTCCTGTTTCCTTATTAAGGATACATTATATTTAATTAAAATACAATTAAAAAATTATTAAAAAATATTAAAAAAAAAGTTAATATAAATTAACTTTTTTAATACAAATTATCTTTTAACTTCAACCATTTCGTAAGCTTCGATAATATCTCCTTCTTTGATGTCTATGAAATTTTCAATTGTAATACCACATTCAAGACCTTTTTTAACTTCTTTAACAGAATCTTTACCACGTTGTAATGAATTTACATTACCATCATAAATTACAACACCATCACGAATTAAACGTGCTTTACAATCTCTTTTAACCACACCATCAATAACATATGAACCCGCAATAATACCAACTTTAGAAAACTTAAATAATTGTCTAACTTCAGCACTACCAACAACTTGTTCTTCATATTCAGGATCAAGCATACCTTTCATTGCAGCTTCCATTTCTTCAACAGCCTTATAAATGATATCGTATAATCTAATTTCAACACCAGATTCTTTAGCATAATCTTTAATTGAATTAGTAGGTCTTATATTAAATCCAATTAAAATTGCATTACTAGCTTTAGCAAGTACTATATCACTTTCTGTAATAGCCCCTACACTACTTCTAATAACTTTAACTCTAACATCTTCCACTTCAATTTTTTCTAAAGAGTTTTTAACAGCTTCTGCAGAACCATTAACATCTGCCTTAATAATTACATTTATTTCTTTTACACCATCTTGAATTTGTGCAAATAAATCATCTAATGACATTGCTTGTTGAGGTGTATTTTTTTCTAATCTAGCTTGTTCTTTTCTTTGTTCACCAATTTTTCTTGCTTCTTTTTCAGATTCAAATGCCATAAATCTATCCCCAGCTGATGGAGTTTCATTTAATCCTGTAATCTCAACTGGCATTGAAGGATTTGCTTCAGTAATTTCAGTACCATTTGAATTTCTTAATGTTCTTACTTTACCATAAGCATGACCAACAACTATAGGATCACCTAATCTTAATGTACCATTTTGTACAAGCACACTAACAACAGGACCTTGAGACTTATCTAATCTAGATTCAACAACTGTACCCATAGCATATCTATTTGGATTTGCTTTATAATCTTCCATTTCAGCAACTAATAATATATTTTCAAGTAATTCATCTACACCTTGTCCAGTTTTAGCACTAATATTAGTTACAATGGTATCTCCACCCCAAGCTTCTGGAGTTAGGCCATATTCAGTTAATTCAGTAAGTACTCTATCTGGATTAGCTTCAGGTTTATCAATTTTATTTACTGCAACTAATATAGGAACGCCAGCAGCTTTAGCATGATCAATAGCTTCTTTAGTTTGAGGCATAACACCATCATCTGCAGCGACAATAATAATAACTATGTCTGTAATTCCAGCTCCTCTAGCTCTCATTTCTGTAAAAGCAGCATGTCCTGGAGTATCTATGAATGTAATAATTTGTCCGTTTTGTTCTACTTGATAAGCACTAATAGCTTGAGTAATTCCCCCTGCTTCACCTTCTGCAACATGTGCTTCTCTAATTTTATCTAGTAAAGTAGTTTTACCATGGTCAACATGTCCCATAATAGTAACTACTGGTGGACGTTTTACTAAATCTTTTTCATCTTCTATAATTTCTAATTTTTCAAAGTTTGTTAAATTTGTAGATTCTTCTTTTTTAAGTTCTTTTTTATAATCTAATACTAATATTTCAGCATTTTCAAAATCTATTGCATTATTTAATGTAGCCATAACACCTAAATTAAATAATTTTCTTACTAATTCTGTACCATTAACACCCAATTCTTTTGCAAGTTCAGAAACAGTCATATTTTCTTTATATAAGACTACATTATCCCCTACAGTTGCTTTATTAGATACTAATTTTTCTTTATTTTTGTACATTTCTTTTTTCTTGTTTTGAAAATCTTTTTTATTTTTTTGTTTAACATCATTTTTCTTTTTTAATTTTTGTTTATTAACAACATGATCATTATTTACTTTTTTATTTTGTACTACAACTTCTACATTTTCACCGAATTCATCTTCAATTTCGTCTTCAATTACCTCTTCTTCAGGTTCATTTGCAAATGCATTATCTAGCATTGTAATACCTTCATCGTCTAGTAAATCATCATTTTCTTTAGCGTCAATACCTAATTCTTTACATTTTTTAAGTACAACACTAATATCTCTATTTATGTCTAAAGCGTATTCTTCTACACTCATCATAAAGAACACCTCCCTATAATAATTCTTTTAATGATTCAAAGATACTATCAGGAACGGAAACTTCAAGGTGTCTATCTAAAATTTTACTTTTTTGAGCTTTATTAAAAACCTCTAAATCTTTTTTTAGATATGCTCCTCTACCATTCATTTTTCCTGTTTCATCAATCTTAACTTCTCCTTCTGGAGTTCTTACTATACGTATTAATTCTTTTTTTGGTAGTTTTTCTTTAGAAACTACACATGTACGACATGGAACTTTCTTAATCATAAAATCACCTATACTAAATTAATTCCTAGTTCTTTAGCTTGTTCTTCAGTTTTAACATCAATTTTAAATCTAGTTAAACGAGAAGCTAATTTAACATTTAAACCTTTTTTACCAATTGCTAAAGATAAATTATCTTGATCAACAATTACTAAAGCTTCTTTAGCTTTTTCATCAGTAATAAATACTTTAACATTTTTAGCAGGACTTAAAGCGTTTTCAATATATTTAACGTTATCTTTATCATATGGAATAATATCAATTTTTTCTCCAGATAATTCATTTAAAATATTAGCAATACGGCTTCCTTTTTCACCAATACAACTTCCTACTGCATCAACATTTTCATCTTCTGAGTAAACAGATATTTTAGTTCTTACTCCTGCTTCACGAGCAACACTTTGTACTAATATTAATCCTTCATTAATTTCAGGAATTTCAAGTTCAAATAATCTTTTAACAAAACCATAATGACTTCTTGATAAAAGAATAAGAGGTCCCTTAGAGTTATTTTCAACTTTAGTAATATATACTTTAATACTACTACCCATTTTAATAGTTTCCCCAGGAATAATTTCTGTTTTTGGTAAAATACCTTGAGTTTTTCCAAAGTCAATATAGTAATTTCTAACATCTTCCATTTCAACAGTTCCTGTAACCATTTCATCTTGTTTATCACTAAATTCATTAATAATAACATTTCTTTCTGCTTCTCTTATTTTTTGAACTACTACTTGTTTAGCTGTAGCTGCTGCAACACGACCAAAATCACTTGGCGTAACTTCAGTTTCAATAGTATCCCCTACTTGAATATCTGGATTAATTTCTCTAGCTTCTTCTATTGTAATTTCAGTTTCTGGATCGATTCCTTCTTCTTCATCAAATTCAACAACATTTAAAAATGAAAATACTTTAATGTCACCTTTTTTACGGTCAATTTGAACTCTTACATTTTCTCTAGAATTAAAATTTTTTCTATAAGCACTAGATAATGCTAATTCCATAGCTTCATAAATTACGTCTTCGTCAATTCCTTTTTCTTTAACGACTAATTTAACAGCATTTAAAAATTCTTTACTGTTCATTTTATTCTCTTCCCTTCTCTTTAGAACATACATCTAACATATATTGTTCATCTATTGGATCTTCTCTATCTAAGATTGGATTAATAGCATGACATACTTTTAAACAATCATCTACATTAACATATCCTTCTTTGTCAATGATAACACGTAAAAATTGAACTCCACCTTCTTTTACGTATTTAACTTCATCTAAGATATAACCACAATTAGTTATTTCATCTTGAATTAGGTCTCTAACAACTTTTTCAATATTCATAAAAATTCCTCCATATTACATTAAAGAGCGGGGAATCAACCCCACTCTTTCTTGCAGCTAAATACATTATAACATAAAATATTTTAAAAATAAAGTTAAAAAAGGCAAATATTTGATATAATAATTATGGTGATGTTATGAAAGAAAAGAATAAATTAGGAATTTATGGAATAATCGGTTTTGTTGTATGGTTTTTATTGCAAAACTATAGTGATTTACCATTTAAAATATTGAATATTAATCCACCAACACTTTTTTTAGAAGTATATACTATACTAATTGAAATATTAACTATACTATTTATATTTTTATTATTTAAAAAAGAAATCGTTCATATGTGGAAAGATTTTTATGAAAATAGAGATAAATATTTTAAAAAATATTTTAAATTTTGGTTTTTAATATTAGTTTTAATGGCATTTAGTAATGGTATTATAACTCTTATAAATAAATCAGAAATATCTAACAATCAAGAAGCTATTAATGATATGTTTGAAAGATTACCAATATATACTTATATATTATCAGTTTTTTTAGCACCAATAATTGAGGAACTTGTATTTAGATTTTGTTTTATGAAAATATTTAATAATAAATATTTATATATAATTTTATCTGGTGTTATATTTGGATTATTTCATATTATTGGTTCTTTTGAATCAGCTTATGATTTCTTATTTTTAGTTCCATATTCAATACCTGGATTAATATTTGCATATATTTTATATGATAGTAAAAATATATTTAATACTATATGGCTACATTTTGTACATAATGGTATTTCAATGCTTGCATCAATAATTTTATTACTTGCATAAATAAAACTACACTTCAAATTGTGTAGTTTTTTTAAAATATTGCTATTTTATTCTTTAAAATTTTTAGTTTGTTAAAAATATATTTATTAACTTCATGAGCTATATAGGAATTAGAATCTTTTTTGTTTTCAACTTGTGATAAGTCTAAAGTATTTATAATATATGAACTTATTATAAAATCAATTATAAATAATAGAAAAATAATTAATTGAATTGTTAGAAATAATTTATTAGTAATAATAATTTTACATAAATTACATAAGTATGGATTAAGTTTATATGCAATAACCCCTACAAATCCAAAAATTATTGAATATCCTAAACAAATTCTTCCATTTAAATTAAATTTAATATGAGAATAATCCCACCATCTAGCATCAAATAATTTTTCTAATACTAAACTTACGATATATTCAACAATAGTTGCAATCACCATTGAACTAAGAAATTGATAAAAAATATTATCTTCTACAAATTTTAAAAAATTTAACATCAATACTGCAGCAATTCCATATACTAAACAATAAGGCCCTAAAACAAATCCTCTATTATTTAATTTTCTATTTGTAACAGATGTTAAAATAGTTTCATTAATCCATCCAAAAAATGAATAAGTTAAAAATAATATGAATGTAATTAACATTTTTTCCACAGTATC
>JALERC010000053.1 GCA_022763805.1 Mycoplasmatota bacterium
GGCAGACATTCATAAAAACGTACTCGAAGTACCTGGTATAATCCGTCTTTACCGATGTTTGTTATAATAACAAAAAACATAAAGAAATCAAAATGTTAAACTTGAAATCTTTATGTTCAATATTATACGTGGTATAATTTAATAGATTTAAATCTTAAGGAAGTGATTTTATGAACGAAAACAAAACAAATATCAACTGTCTGACAACAGTTTTTCCCATACTTCTTAAAAACCCTGTAAAATAAGGAAAAATAAAGGATTTAATCTTACACGTTTTTTGTAAAAAAACGTTTTTTTATGCATTTTTTTAATTTTTAAGGATTTTTACCTTAAAAATGCTATAGGAATTATTGAACTGATAACAGCATCCCATACCTAATTTATTTTTAAAAAAAATAGATAAAGGAAGTGAGAAAATGAATAATAATAATCAAGAATTTTATATTGATAGAGAAGAAGGATATTTTATTGCTATTGTTGGTAGTAGTGGTTGTGGTAAGAGTACTTTACTTTCTATAATATGTGATTTAGAGAATAAAACTGATGGAGAGATTATATTTTATAAAGATAATCCTATTATAGGTTATATGTTACAGGAAGATGCCTTGTTTAATCATTTAACTATATATGAAAATATTATATTGGTTTTAAAGATATTAGGTATTGATAATGAAGATAATATTAATTATGCAATGGAGTTATTAGATAAGTATGACTTGATTAAGTTTAAAGATAAGTTTCCTTATGAGTTATCTGGTGGGGTGAAGCAAAGGGTAGTATGTATTTAATGAAGACACAGGTAATAATTAACTTTAGTGCTTATAACCGTTTTAAATAAAGGAAATGATGTAAATTATGCTATTAGAAAAGTAATTGATTTAATACATCAATTTGATAATTTAGATGATATTGATAAAATTAGATTAGCGATATATTTATTAGAAAATAAAAATTTTAATGTAAGAGATATGATTATTTTATTAAAACAAGTTTTAAGTGCATTATATCCAAGTTATACTAAAGTTGTCACTAATTTTAGTAAATATAAACATCTATTATTCTTTTCAGCCAAGTATTTAGAACTTACTGAAAAAGAAAAAAAGTATTTCTCTATTGAAATGATATTTAATATTTATGAAACAGTTTTTAAAGATAAAATTATTAACGAAGAAATAAATAAACATTTATTAGTATATGATTATAGTTATTCTCTACTGAATAATGAGTAAAAAAAATCCCTAATAGACATTATTAGGGATTTTTTGAATTAAACCTATATACTCATTAATCAAGTACACACTCAATAATATATCTAGGTCTCGCTTTAGTTTCCTTATATATTTTACCAATATATTCTCCAATCACACCAAGACATAGAGTTTGAATACCACCTATTAACCAAATTGAACAAACAATAAACGTCCAACCAGATACCGTATTACCAATTAATTTCATAATAATAGAATAAATCAAAACTACAAAACTAAGTATTAAAATAATAAAACCGATAGAAGTAATCATTCTTAAAGGTTTTATACTAAATGAAGTTATTCCATCAATAGCAAACGCTAACATTTTCTTTAACGGATATTTAGATTCACCTGCTACTCTTTCGCTTCGCTCGTAGTAAGCTATATCAGTTTTATATCCAACTTGAGGAACTATACCTCTTAAGAATAAATTAACTTCTTTAAACTCACTTAAACCTTCTAAAGCTCTTTTACTCATTAAACGACAGTCTGCATGATTAAATACAACTTCAACGCCCATAATGTTCATTAATTTATAAAAAGCTTCTGCAGTAAACTTTTTAAAAAACGTATCTTTTTTTCTTGAACTTCTAACACCATAAACAACATCAGCACCGGCATTATATTTTTTTATCATATCATCCATTACATTAATATCATCTTGTAAATCAGCATCCATACTAATACAGATATCTGCATGATTTTTTGCATACATTAAACCTGCAAGCAAGGCATTTTGATGTCCTCTGTTTCTAGTTAAATTAATTCCTACGTACATATGATTTTCTTTATGTATCTTAGTTATAATTTCCCACGTTTTATCCTTAGAACCGTCATTAACTAAAACCACTTTACTATTTTCACTAATTAAACCTTCTTCCATTAAACTACTCATTTTTTTATCAAGTTCTTTTTTTGTTAGTGGTAGTGCTTCTTCTTCGTTATAACAAGGTATAACTAAATTTAATACTAAATTATTTTTCTTCATTTACTTCTTCCTTCTTTCTAAATAACACTATAACTTCCATGCCTAATGTTAATATCATTATTGTCATATATTCTAGATAAGTATAAATTCCTCGTTCTTCATTATTTACTACTTCAAACATCAAATCGCCAGTTTCTTCTTTTTTATTCACTTCTAAAATACCATTCGGATAATAATCAAATTTTTCTTTATATGCGATATAAACTTCTAAATCACTTGTACTATCCGAACTTAATCTTACAGTATAACTGCCACCTTCATAAGTTTTATCTAAATAAAAATCTGTATATTTTTTATCTTTCAAATCATTTTTTTTAAAGTCTTTTTCATACACAACTTCATTTTTAGTTATTAACTCCAACTTATAAGTTGCATCATCTATTTCATTAACTTTAAATTTTAATCTTATTTTATTAAAACTATCATATAAATCTAATGTTTGGGTGATAACCGCTTCTTTATTTAAAGAAATATACTTAACATTGGTTACACTGTCTTTTGCTACTATATTTTCTTTATAACTAATACCTGTATATTTATTAAAACTAAAAGCAAATAATGCTAAAGTTAAGACTAGTATAATACATTTAAAATATTTATAAAATTTGAATTTCTCATAATTGGTATTTAAAGTATCATAAGAACATGTACCTATTAGTATTAACCACGGTAAGAATGATAAACCATATCGTGGACATACTTCCCAAACAAGATAGAAAAATACTGCTCCAAACAAGCTAATTGCTATAATTGATTTCTTACCACTTTTATAAATATTAATAAGAGATATTATTGCCATAAACATAACTACTATTTTAGAGAACTGTAATAAATAATTTATAACAATATTTTTATCTTCTAATAAATAAGAATAGGACGGATTAAAGTCATTAACTAATTCTAAATATTTTTGATAACTATAATCTCCTTTACCCCAAACAGAAACTAATTTAACTACTAATAATTTCACTGTTCCAAATGGACCTAAATCACTCAATCTGTTTTTTATTTCTTTAATATTTAAATCTGTTCTTTCTGAAACGTTTGAGGCACTACTACTTAGGTTATAATCATCTTGGGAATAATATCCATAACTTTTTTCGTTAACTCCCATCATAATCCAATGTGTCATTGGAAATTCTTTATCAACATTAACATTTGTGAAAAATTTATTCTCAATAGTACTAATACAAGTAATTGTTAATATTGCCCCAATTATTATTGGTGCAAACTTCTTTAACACTATTAATATTTTTTTAGTAAATATTAAATATACAAAATATGCTACTAGTATAAATATTGCAACAGCTCTTATCTTATAACCAATTATTGCGATGATACCGATCAATAAGCCATATAGAACGTTAGATTTTAAATTTTTTTCGTCTTTTGTTTTAACTATTAAATAAATTAAAATACTGGCAAATGGTAACATTAATACATCTGTATAGTAATATGATACATATAAATAAAAGATTGGAGATAATACACATATAAATAAACTTAATAATCCTTTATTGAGATCCCAAACTTTATTAACAGTTTTATAAGTAAATAATGACATAACAGAAATACATATTGTACTTAGTAAAGAAAATAAAATTTGATTGCCAATAGGAATAATCTTTTGTAACCCATATAAAATAATTAATAAAAATCTATTATTAGGATAAACAGAATAGTAAACACTATTTAATATCGAACCTGTATCATTTAAACTATTTATTTCGGTTAAAATATGTATTAAATCAACTTGAGGAATACTACTAATTACAAAAGCACTTATAAGTAATAAGATAAATTGCAATCCTAATAAAATACCTACTATTATTTTCTTTTTCTTATCATCAAGTTTGATAATAACCTTATACAATTTAATTAATAAAAGTAAATATACGATTGAACCAACAATTAAAACTAATGGATTTAAATAATCATAACTACGATTAGTATAGAAAAATATCGCTCCTATTAAAGAAATAGAAAAACATATTATGGTAAAAATTAACAAGAATTTATTAACAAAATTAAACATTTTATTTACTAGATTTTTCATAACTATCCTTCTTAAAAACTATTAATTTACTTAATAAATAGTTTCCTACAATTACTAATATCTGACTTACCAGTTTAAATATTTATCATTACCTTTTAATATAGTTACAAACAAAAACATTATTACCATATCAAGTAAAAGTGTTGATACTCTTGCGCCAGTAAAAGTAATAAATTCTTTAAATTTATTTTCATTTTTACTATTAAATACAAATGTTCTATTTGTAAAATACGCAAATAAAACTCCAGCTATCCACGAAAAAAGATTTGCTATCTGTAACTCCATACTAACATTAGGATTTAATATAGTCAAACTCAACATATAATAAACAATTAAACTAATTAATGTAGTTAAAATTCCGAAGATTAAATAATTAATAATTTCCTTATATTTTTGATACAATTCTTTCACATACATCACCACAAATAAATCTACATAATAATATTTTATCATAAATTTCTATAATTAACTATTTTAACCTTCAAAAATAGAATCATATTTTTTATAACAATCATCATAAACCAATCATTAAACAAAAAAAATTTGATAATGTAAAACAATTGTTATTTAGCAAAAATGCTAGAGTATGTAATAATTGAAAATATAAAAAATATAGTGGTTATTTAAAATGTGCTGATTGTGTTTGTAGTATGTACAGAGAAAAAAGCCCAAAAGTTAACTATCCTTATTACTATTGTGGTAATTATAGAAATAAAAAAGGATGTACAAAACATTATATAAATGAATTGGAGCTTGATAGATTAATATTAGAAGTTTTAAATAAAGAAATAGATTTGTTTTGTAATGTAGAAGCTGATATTGAAAAAGTTATTTTAAATTCTAGAATAGAGTATCAAGCAGATTTAGAAAATATTAGAAAAGAAAAAATTGCAAATGAAATAAAAAAATATGAATTACTTTTAAAAGAATCCTTAAATAATTATAAAAATGGTTTATTATCTGAAGAGGATTTTGATACTTTTAGCGATGATTATTTATTTAACTTAAATAAATTAAGAATTGAACAAGAAGAAATATGCAATAATGATAAATTAGATTTAGAATGGTTTAATAAATTTAAAAAATATAAAAAGGTTGAATCAATAACAAGAGATATATTAGATTCTTTAATTGAAAAGATATTAATATATGAAGATGGAAATATAATGATTATATTTAATTTTCAAAATGAATATGATGAATTAATTAGGTATCTTAATTCCTATGATTTTGTGGTATAATGTATGAGTATAATTATTTCTTAAAAAATTATAAAATTTGAAAAGGAGTGAAACTCATGGGTAAATGGGATAAATATAAAAAAAATAAGCCTGAAAAAAATGCTTCAAATTCGTTAAATAATGGTATGGGAAAAACTGTTATCAACTGGTATCCAGGTCACATGGCTAAAACAAAAAGATTAATATCAGAAAACTTAAATTTAATAGATGTAGTATACGAGGTAGTAGATGCAAGAATGCCTTATTCATCAAAAATAAGAGATATTGATAATTTTACAAAAGACAAACCACGTATTATGGTTATGACTAAAAGTGACTTATGTGATATTAAGGAAACTAACAAATGGGTAAAATATTATGAAGATAAAGGTTATAAAGTATTCTTAACAAGTTTAGAGGGGAAAGTTAATCTTAAACCATTATTGGATATGACAAAAGAATTAATGGAAGAAAAAAATGCTAAAAGAGAAAATAAAGGAATGACTAAAAGAAGAACACGTATTCTAATTGTTGGGATTCCTAATGTTGGTAAATCAACTCTTATAAATAGATTAGTTGGTAAAAAAGCAACTATTACAGGAAATAAACCAGGTGTCACAAAACAATTAGATTGGATAAGAATTAATGATGAATTAGAATTACTTGATTCTCCAGGTATTTTATGGCCTAAATTTGAAGAAGCAAATGTTGCATTTAATTTAGCAAGTTTAACAGCAATTAGGGAAGAAGTACTACCTCTTTATGATGTTGTTGAATATATATTAAAAACTTTACTTAAATATTATCCTGATCAATTAGAAAATAGATATGGAATAACTGAGGTTGAAGATGACTATATTCTAACATTAGAAAGTATTGGAAAAAGAAGAGGATGCTTAATTAAAGGTGGAGAAATAGACTATGATAAAGTCGTTAGTATTATCATTAATGAAGTTAAAAATGGTACTATTAAAAACATAACATTTGATAGAATGAGTGACTATGAATAAAAACGTTTTAGCATTAGCATATCTTGGTGATAGTATTTATGAAGTATATATAAGAAAGTACTTAATAGACCAAGGAATAGAAAAAGTAAATATACTACAAAAAGAAGCGACAAACTATGTAAGTGCTAAAAGTCAATGTAAATACTTAACTCAATTAATGGAAGAAAATTTCTTTACTGAAGAAGAATTAAATGTAATATATAGAGCAAGAAATCATAAAGGAAGTAGACATCCGAAAAATACAGATATAATAACATATAAATATTCAACAGGATTTGAAGCACTAATAGGATATTTATATTTAGAAAATAATGTATCTAGAATAGAAGAAATAATTAGAAAAATTATAGGTGATTAATATGTATATTTGTGGTAGAAATGTAGCAAAAGAGTATTTGCTAAATAATGAAATAATTAATAATATTTATTTACAAGAAAATTTTAGTGATCAAGAAGTATTAAGACTTATTGAAAAGAAAAAATATAATGTTAAAATTGTTAAAAAATATGAGTTAGATAAAATGACAAAAGAAAATCATCAAGGGATAATCTTAAAAGTAAATGATTTTAAATATAGCGATTTAGATTCATTTACTAAAAAAGATGATTCTCTAGTTGTATTACTAGACCATATTGAAGACCCACATAATTTTGGTGCTATAATTAGAACTTGTGAGGCAGCAAAT
>JALERC010000059.1 GCA_022763805.1 Mycoplasmatota bacterium
TGGAAATTCAATTAAATTTAAAAATAAATATTATCAACCATATATAGATGATGAGTTAAAATGTTTCTTACCTAAAACTGAATGTCTAGTAATAGAAACATTTGATGGAAATTTATTTGTTACAATCGATGGAAATATTTATAATTTAAAAGAATTAGAAAGAAATCAAAGATTTTCTAAAGAATTTGATCATGAAGATAATAATCAAATTAAAGAGAAAAAAATATATAGACCTCCAATGTCACATCCATTTAAATTACAATCATTTCTAAAACAAATGGAAAAATCTCACAAACAACATCAATATGCTTAAGTTTCATATTCTTGTTTGTTAGTGAACAACTATAACTTATGAGTATTGATGTCAATAATGCATAGCACGAATGAAATGAGTTTATTATTGACATCAATCAAATAAGTTATAAAATGACAAACAAAAACGAGAATATTTTCCCGTTAATGTTTAAAAAATTTTGAGACATTTTCCTAAATTATTGACACAAAATTGCTAATAGTTTAATGTATATAATTTTGATGCTCTAAAACACCAGATTTTACATATTTTTTATAACAGATAATTTCATGTTATAATTCATTTGTAAATGTATTGTAAACTAGAGATGTTGGATCTAAATATTATGACCTTTACCACTATTCTGTCTAAGAAACGGGGTTCATATCTTATATAACAATAGCAAATAAATTACCAGAACCTTTATTTACTAATTTAGTTAGAGTTTGTTGTAGTTTAAATCTTATATTATCAGGCATTAAAGAAAGTTTAGCCTGTATTCCTTCTTTAACAATATTATCTAAACTTCTACCAAATAATTCACTTTTCCAAATACTATTAGGATCTGTATCATAATCCTTCATTAAGTAATTTATTAATTCTTTACTTTGTATCTCTGAACCTATAATAGGCTCAAAAGTTGATTCAACATCAACCCTAATCATATGTATAGCTGGTGCTACTGCTTTTAATTTAATACCATATCTACTTCCTTGTTTTATAATTTCAGGTGTATCTAATTTCATATCACAGATAGTAGGACTTGCAACACCATAACCTGTACTCTTAACCATTTTTAAAGCACTTTTAAACTGCATATATTCTCCCTGCATCTCATTATAATCCTGAAACATTTTAAGTAATTTTGTTTTATCATTAATATCTATTCCTACTAATTCATTTAATACTTGATTATATAATTCATCTGAAGAATCAAGGTTAATTGTCACTTCACCAGTATTAGTTAGAACTTCTGATAAATAAGCTCTAGAAATGTATTCACAATCTTCAAAATGACATGCTATTGTATCTACATCACGTAATTTATTAACACTCACTACACTTTCTTTAATTTTTTCAATATATATCTTTTTAAGCCAATTACTTGGATTTAAACAAGCAACCCATGATGGCATATTAATACTTACTTCGTTAACTGGAAATTCATATAATGCTTCTTTAAGGATTTTATAAATATCTTTTTCTTTCATAGTTTCTATATTCATTGCCATTACTTGTACGTTGTATTTTTCTTTTATTTCATTTACAATTTTTTCCGTGTCTGGGTGGGTTGGGCGGGATGTATTTAATATTACTATAAATGGTTTTTTATATTCCTTTAATTCTTTTATTACTCTTTCTTCTGCTTTAACATAGTCTTCTCTATCAAATTCTGTAATACTTCCATCTGTTGTTATTACTATTCCAATAGTTGAATGATCTTTAATTACTTTTTCAGTTCCTACTTCTGCAGCTTCTTCAAAAGGAATTTGTTCGTTATACCATGGTGTTTTAACCATTCTTGGACCATTTTCGTCTTCATAACCTTTTGATCCTTCTATTATATACCCTACACAGTCTACTAATCTTACATTGGCATAAAAATCATCTATTTTGATTTTTGCAGAATTGGAAGGAACAAATTTTGGTTCCGTTGTCATTATTGTTTTTCCTTGAGCACTTTGAGGAATTTCATCTAAACATCTTTTTTTCTCATATTCATCTTCTATATTAGGTACAACTAAGTTTTCTATAACTTTTTTTATAAATGTACTTTTACCAGTTCTAACAGCTCCTACTATTCCTAAATATATATCACCATTAGTTCTTTCTGTGATATTTTTTATAATATCTATATTTTCCATATTTCCCCTACTTTCTATTTAAGATTATGTTTATTTTTTTTAAATATTCTTTAAACTTGCTATTAATAAAAAATTAATGTATAATCAATCTTTGAAATGAGGAAGAAAATGAATAAATTATTTAAAGACTTAGGATTAAGTACAAATGTACTTAAATCAATTGATAAACTTGGATATACTAAACCTAGTAAAATTCAAGAAGAAATTATTCCTGTTATTCTTGACGGTTTTGACGCTATAGGTCAAGCACAAACAGGAACTGGTAAAACCTTAGCGTATGCTTCATCAGTATTATCTAAAATTGATGTAAGTACTAATTTTATAAAAACAATTGTATTAGTTCCAACAAGAGAACTTGCAATACAAGTTAAAGATGAATTTGAAAATTTAAATACAAGTGACGATTTCGATATTCTAGCAGTATATGGTGGATCAAGTATTGAATTACAATTAAAACAACTTAAAAAAGGTGTTGATGTTGTTGTTGGTACTCCAGGACGTATAATGGATTTAATGAGAAGAAAAGCACTTAATATTAACAATCTAGAATTTTTTATATTAGATGAAGCTGACGAAATGCTTAATATGGGATTTTTAGAAGATATTGAATTAATATTTAAAGAAACTAATGATAATAAACAAGTTCTATTACTTTCTGCTACAATGCCTAAACAAATAAAAAAACTAGCCGAAAAATATATGAAAAGTGATTACCAACATATTGAAATAGAATCAACACAAAAAACTAGTTTAAATGTTAAACAAAGTTATTATATGGTTAGTGAAAAAACTAGAAATGAGTCAATTTGTAGAGTACTAGATTTAAAAGATCCTAATAGAACAATTATTTTTTGTCAAACAAAAAAAGAATGTGATTTATTGTTAAAAGATTTAACTATGAGAAATTATAGTGCTTCTGTAATGCATGGTGATATTGCTCAAAATGTTCGTATCCAAACATTAGATAGATTTAAGAATGATTCTTTTAAAATACTTATTGCAACAGATGTTGCTGCTCGTGGAATTCATGTTGATGGTATTGATTTGGTAATTAATTATAATATGCCTCAAGAATTTGAAGCATATATTCATAGAATTGGTCGTACTGGTAGAGCAGACTCACAAGGAGAAGCAATTAGTTTTATAAGTAATAGAGAATTTAAATTCTTTAAAGATTTAGAAAAATTTAGTAAAACTAATATTGAGAAAAAAGAATTACCAACTAAAGAAGAAATTATTAAAGCTAAATATAATAAAGTTTTAAATAGTGTATATGATTGTATTCAAGAAAAAGATTATATGGATGCTTTCGAATATATTAGATCATATAATAAAGATGAATTAATGAAAATAGCTGCTTCTTTATTAAAAATTAGTGTTGATGAAAAAATAGGTTCTGATTTTAATAAAGATTTAACTATTAAAGATAAAGGTATTAGAAAAGTAAATAGTAATCATACAAGAGTTTTTTTAACTATAGGTAAACTCGATAATTTAAAAAAAGGAACATTACTTGACTTTATGAAAAAAGAAACATCTATTGATAAAGATTGTTTCCATAATATTGAAATATTAACTAAATTTACTTTTTTAGATGTTGATTCTAAAATTGTAGATAAATTTATGAAAAAAATGAATAATAAAAAACTAAATAATCGTACTATTAGAGTAGAAATTGCCAAAAATCAAAAATAGACCAATTAAGGTCTATTTTTTTCTGTTTTATAATATTTAATATTAAATGTATCCAAATCTTCTACTTTTACATCTTTGTCATTTAATGCATCTACAATATTTTTTTCCGAACCATTACTAAATACAACTATAACATAATTACTTTTTATACATGGAAATGAATAATCGTATAATTCATCACTATAAAATTTTTCTAAGGCAGTAGCACAAGAATAATCACTATTTAATGTTCTGTCTTCTATTTCATAACTAAGTTTCTTTTCTTCTACCTTATTACATCCTGTAATACAAAAAAGTATGCATAAAGATATAAGTATTTTCTTCATATTATCACCATATTTTAATAATAACATAATTTTTTTTTATTAACAACTAAAAAAATCTACATATTAATGTAGATTATTTAGCACTATACCAATCATTACCTGATTCAAATTCAACTTTTAATGGAACATTTAATTTAAATGTATTTTCCATAGTTTCACGAACTAATTTAGTAACTATTTCTAATTCATCTTTTAATACATCTAGTACAAGTTCATCGTGTACTTGAATTATTAGTTTACTTTTAATATTAAATTTTTTAAATTTGCTATGTAATTCAACCATAGCTTTTTTAATAATATCAGCACTTGTACCTTGAATTGGTGTATTAAGTGCTATTCTTTCTCCTTGTTGTCTAATCATATAATTAGCATTAGAAAGTTCATTAATTATACGTTTTCTATTTAGAAGAGTTCTAACACTTAATGTTTCATAAGCTTCTTTTATTGTTCTATCTTGATATTCTTTTATACCTGGATAAGTTTCAAAATATTTGTCAATAAATTCACTAGCTTCTTTTCTAGATATTCCTAAATTATCTGATAATCCAAAACTACTTATACCATAAACAATTCCAAAATTTACAGCTTTAGCCATTCTTCTCATATCTTTAGTAACTTTATCTATATCAACTTTAAATATATCACTAGCTGTTTTAGTATGTATATCTATGCCATTAATAAATGCATGTTTTAATGATTCTATATCAGCCATATGTGCTAGTACTCTAAGTTCAATTTGCGAGTAATCTCCACTTAAAATTATAGAATCAGGACTAGGAACAAACGCTTTTCTAATAAGTTTTCCATATTCATATCTTATAGGAATATTTTGTAAATTAGGTTCTATTGAAGATAATCTTCCTGTTCTTGTTAAAGCTTGTTGATATATTGTATGTACTTTAGAATCACTAGATACACAATTAATTAATCCTTCAATATATGTTGAATGTAATTTTGTTAATGTTCTATATTCCATAATACTATCTATTATTGGATGTTTACCTTGTAGTTTTTGTAAAACATCAACACTAGTAGAATATCCCGTTTTTGTCTTTTTACCATGTGGTAAGCCAAGTCTATCGAATAATACTTCACCTAATTGTAATGGTGAAGAAATATTAAATTCTATTCCTGCTTGTTCATATATAGTATTACTTAGTTCATCAACTCTTGCATCTATTTCTTCACCCATTTTACGTAATGTATCTACATTAACATAAACCCCATCATATTCCATATCTCCAAGTACATATGAAAGAGGCATTTCAATGTTATACATTAAGTCTTTCATACCTTCTTTATTTATTTCTTTATCAAATTTATCTTTTGTTTCATAAATAAATTGTGCTTTCATAATAGTATTATAAGCAACAATATCATCTGCTGGTACTTTTAATTTAGTACCTTTACCATATGTATTTTCATAAAATGGTATATCAAAGTCAAAATTATTAGATAGATATGCTATATCTTCTTTTACATTATAATCAAGTAAATATGCTGCAAGCATAGTATCGAATGTTATATTGTTTATTTTGATATCATTATATTTTAATGATACATACATTTTTTTTAAGTCATATGTATATTTATTAATATTATCTAATTTATTTAATACATCTTTAATATTTTCTTTTTTTACATAAAATGCATCTTCATCATTATATACTGCCATACCTATTATTTCACTAGTATGATAATTAGTGCCTAATATTTCTAAATATACAGCACAATCTTTAGTAATATTAATTTCATTTATATTATTAATAATTTTATAATCTAATTCTTTTTTAGGTTCTTCGTTTAAAAAGATATCCTTTTTAAGAAATGAATAAAACTCTAAGTCTTCATAAATTTTTGTTAATTCATCATGTTTAGGGCCTAAATATTTAATATCATTAATATCTATATCCATTGGAACATCTCTTACAATTGTAGCAATATCATAACTCATATATGCATTTTCTTTATCATTTACTAATTTATCATGATTAGCACCTTTAATATTATCTATATTTTCATAAATCCCATCTAATGAACCATATTGTTGTAGTAATTTTAATGCTGTTTTTTCACCTATTCCTTTAACACCTGGAATATTATCTGATGGATCACCCATTAAAGCTTTTAAATCAACAACCTTTTTAGGTTCAATACCATATGCTTCAAAAAAAGTTTCTTCATTATATCTAATATAATCTTTTTGTTTTAATAATTTAATATCTACATCACTACTAATTAATTGTAATAAGTCTTTATCACTACTAATAATCGTTCCAACATAATCACTATCTTTATTACAGTATTCTGCAAATGTTCCTATGATATCATCAGCTTCATAGTTATCGATTTCATAATATTTAATACCCATTGCAGTAAGTAATTCTTTTGCTTTAGGAAATTGCATTTTTAATTCATTAGGAGTTTCTTGTCTTCCTCCTTTATAACTATCATATTTTTCATGTCTAAATGTTTTACCTTTATCAAATGCTACTATCATGTAAACAGGTTTTTCTTCAAGTATGATTTTATTAATCATATTAGTAAAACCGAATAATCCATTTGTTGGAAATCCTTTGCTATTTTTCATAAAGTTGCCATTATATGCTGTTGCATAATAACTTCTAAAAAGTAAATTATTACCATCTACTAATATTATTTTTTCCATATTATA
>JALERC010000095.1 GCA_022763805.1 Mycoplasmatota bacterium
ATTGATTTTCTTTCTTTTTTAGTGTATTATTTGTATCAGACATATGAATTTTCCTTTCTGTTTGTTGCGAATAGATATTATAGATTATTCATGTGTCTTTTTCAATGCAAGTTTGTTGCACTTCAAATTTAAATTAACACACTTTCTTTAATTTGCATAAAAATCATTTTAGTGATAAAATAGACATCAATTAATGGGGTGTTAGTGTGTTTGAAATGAAAATTAATAAAGATATAGAAGAAAAAGAGTTTATGAGAAATGAATTTAACAAAATTAAACTCGGTAAAAATGTAACTATTATCGGTAAACAAGCATTTATGAATGGTAAATTAAAGGCTATTAATATACCTAATAGTGTTATATCTGTCGGTGAATTTGCTTTTGCAAATAATGATATATCAGAACTTAAACTTTCAGAGAATATGGTAGAGATTAAAAATTGTTGTTTCAAAGAAAATAGAATACAAGAAGTTATTATTCCTAAATCAGTACTTCAAATTGGCTCTAATGCTTTTGCATATAATCCAATTACTAAATTAGACTTAGGAAATGTAAAAATGATTGGAAACAGTGCATTTATTAATTGTTCTATTAAAGAATTAGATTTAAGTAATGTATATTTTATTGGTGAAAAATCATTTTCTGGTAATTTTTTAACGACAATTAATCTTTCTAATGTCAAATTTATAGGACCATTTTCCTTTTGCAATAACTATTTAGCATATGTAAATATAGGAACAAATATTAAAGAAATTCCTACTTACTCTTTTGCAGCAAATAATATCAAAAGTTTGAAAATACCTAGTAATGTTGAAATAATAGGTAAATATGCTTTTAGTGGTAATCCAATAACTAGTATTATTCTACATAACGGAATTAAAAAAATTGAAGATAGAGCATTTGACGAAGCTTTATTACCTACTTTATTAATACCTGATAGTGTAACTGAAATAGGGGATAATATTTGTAAGCCAACAACTATAATTTATAAAGGTAATATTTTTGATAGCGATTTAATAAGAAAAGTAGGTACTAAAAATATTGTTACTTTAGCTAAGATTAAAGAAATAGTACCAAATTGTAATCTAAATATATTTGATAAAGAGGATTTAATTCATTTACCACTTGATAATGATTCTATAAAAGGATTTATACAAAATAAAAAAAGATTAGAAAAGTTAAGAAATGAATTAAAAATAGATAATAATGCTAAATATGATATATTAAAAAGTAAATATTATATGTTAATTAAATTATGTTATCAATTAGGATTTTTCAAAAAAAATGGTAAAGAACTAGATAATATCGAAGAAAGCATTTTAAAACTATATAAAAATATCGGAATATCAAATCTAACATATATTTTAGAAGATACTAATTCTTATGAATATAAACCAAAATTTGCTAAATTAATTGTAGATAATATTGATTTAATTAGTAACTTTAATCAAATGTATTCTAATTTATATAATGATTTTGAAACTATTTCTAAAGGTATTATCAAGAAAAAAGAAAGACAAATAACTGATTTAAATACCAATTACAAAAGAAGTGGTAATATAGAATTATTGGAAAAAATTCAATATATTAAAAGTCATAAAAAAGATATTAGTTATAATGATGTACTTGATTTTTTAAGTAATAATATATTTGATGTTAAATATGAAGAATTAAAAAGTATTATGAATAATATTGTAGGTGTTATGAATAAAGATGAATTTGAAAAAGCACAAAATTATTATAAATATGCTAATAATAATTCGGAATTCTTATATACTAGAGAATCTTTTAAAGAATACTCATATAAGTGGCTTGAAGGTCGTGATCCATATAATTTAATATTGGGTAACTTAGTTAATTGTTGTGCTAAAGTAGGTGGTGCCGGAGAGGATATAATGGTACAATCTATGGTTAATCCTAAAATTAAAAACTTAGTTGTTTACAAAGGTTCTGAAATAATAGGAAAAACTACAGTTTATAAAAATAATGATTATTTATTATGCAATAATATTGAGATAAAAGACTCTATTATGTTTAGTGATAAAACAACTGATGATATGTTAAATGAAATATTAGATGTTATTATTAAAGGATTATATTCACAATTAAATAATGAAATTAATTATATATCTATAGGTCTTGGAAACAATGATTTAGAAGAACAAGTAGTTAAAAAAGCAATTCAAATATTAACTTATAATGGTTTTCCTAATTATAAATATGATGGTTATAGAGGAGATGCAAAAGAACAAGCATTGATCTATAAAAAGAATAAATAGAAAGCATATGTTAAAACATATGCTTTTTAATATTATTTATTGTATATAAAAATTAATATAACCCATAATAGTATGGGAGGTATTATGTCACGTTATAAAGTTGAAATATCAAACGTGAATACTGCGAATATTAAAGTTTTAAAACAAAAAGAAATGGAAGAATTGTTTATAAAAATGCATAATGGTGATATGTTAGCAAAAGATGAATTAATTAATGGTAATTTAAAGCTAGTATTATCAATATTAAAAAAATACAACCATTATATAGATAATATGGATGATTTATTCCAAGTAGGATGTATAGGCTTAATTAAAGCCATAGATAACTTCGATTTATCACATCAAGTTAAATTCTCAACATATGCTGTTCCGATGATTCTAGGAGAAATAAAGAGGTATTTAAGGGATAATACAAGTTTACGTATTTCTAGAAGTGTAAAAGATTTAAATTTACAAATATTAAAGAAAAAGGAAGAGTTAACACTAAAACTAAATAGAGAACCGACAGATTTGGAATTAGCTAATTCTTTAGGTATCAAAGAATATGAACTAAGTAACGCTATTAATGCATCAAAAGATATTATTTCTATGTTTGAACCTATTTATAATGATGGTTCTGATACAATTTACTTGTGTGATCAGTTAGAAGATAAAAAGAATAATTTATATGATATTGAAACTAAAATATCTGTTAGTGATGCATTAAAAAGAATAAGAGAAAAAGAAAGATATATTTTAGTTCAAAGATATTTAGTTGGTAAAACACAAATGGAATTATCAAGTGAACTTGGCATTTCTCAAGCCCAAATATCAAGACTTGAAAAAAATGGTATTGATAGTATTAAAAAACTTATATTATAATATAATATATTGGTGATTAAATGAAACTATCAGAACTACAAGAAAAAAGAGTTGTTAGCATTAGTGATGGAAGTTATATTGGTGAAATTATAGATGTCAATATTACATTAGATGGTAATATTGAATCATTAGTAGTTGAAAAATCAAAATTTTTAATTTCTAAATTTTCTAGTAAAGATGAAATAATTATTAAATGGAATCAAATAGAAAAAATAGGAACAGACATAATTCTTACTAGCATATAGTAAGATTTTTTGTTATAATTAAAATGGTGATAGTATGAAACAATATATGAAATACATCATGATATTACTTACATGCTTAATTGTCTCAGGGTGTTCTAAAAAAGAAGAATATAGTAAAAATATGTTTTATATGGATACATATATAAATGTTAAAATATTTACAAATAATGGTAAAAAAGCAAAAGAAGCATTAGATAAAGCAGATAAAATATATAATAAATATCAAAATTTATCAAATGCATATGACGAGAATTCGACATTGTATAAATTAAATCATAACCAGTCTAATGAAGAATATATTGAAGTTGATAAAGATTTATATAAATTACTTAAATTAGGCGATCAATGGTATAAAAAAAGTAATGGGTTATTTAATATAAATATGGGTAATTTATTATCTGTTTGGAAAGATAATCCTAAAGAATTACCTAATGTTGATGATATAACTGTTTATCCTTTTGAAATAAAAGATGGATTAATAAAAAACGAGAATCTTTACTTAGATTTAGGAGCTATTACTAAAGGATATGCTACTGAAGAAGTTGGAAATTATTTAGAAAGTATTGGCTTTGATTATTATTTAATTAATGCAGGAGGTAATATTAAAGTAGGGAAGAATGCTACTCGTGGATACTATAATATAGGAGTAGAAAATCCAGAAAAGAAAGGAAATAATTATACTGTTATTAGTGGTAATGATATATCAGTGGTTACTAGTGGAGGATATGAGAGATTTTATGAAATAAATGGGAAAAAATATCATCATATAATAGATCCTAATACTAAATATCCTGCAAATAATTCTTTAAGTACAACAGTTGTTACTAAAAATAGTTCTTTAGCAGATATATTATCTACTACATTATTTTTAATGGAACCAACTGATGCTATTAAATTTGTCAATAAAATAGATGATGTAGAAGCAATAATATATGTAAATGAAGATAAAATATTAAAATCTAAAGGATTTAATAAATATGAACAAAAGTGATTTTGCATTAATAGGATTTTTAATAGTTATTATTTCATTAATTTTTATTCTTCTTTATTTTGGAAATAATAAAAAAGTTAGTAATGCTATTGTATATTACGAAGATAAAGAAATACTTAAGATAGATTTAAGTAAAGATAAAATATATACTGTTAAAGGATATAATGGTGATGTAAGAATTAAAGTTAAAAATAAAAAAATAAAAGTGTTAAAGGAGGATTCCCCATTACACTTATGTAGTAAACAAGGATATATAAGTAAATCATATGAAAGTATTATTTGTTTACCAAATAAAATAGTAATAAAATTAGAAAATAATAGTGATATTGATGTTATAGCGGGGTAATGTTATGGAAATGAAAAAATTTACAAGACTTTCATTGTTATTAGCACTAAGTGTTGTTTTAAATATAATTGAATCATGTATTCCTTTATTTAATGGGTATCTACCAGGTTTAAAAATAGGACTTGCAAATATTGTAATATTATTTATACTTTATTGTTACTCATTTAAAGATGCATTATATGTTTCAATATTAAGAGTATTCTTAGTAGGTATGGTTAGAACAGGTTTATTTAGTGTAGCTTTCTTCTTTTCTTTAGGAGGAGCAATATTAAGTTTATATGCCATGTTTTGTGCTAAAAAATTTACTAGATTATCTATTGTTGGAGTTAGTATTATAGGTAGTATTTTCCATTCTATTGGACAAATAATTTCAGCTATGTTCTTAGTTAATTCTAGTGCTATAGTTTTTTATCTCCCATGGTTATTATTATTCTCAATTCCAACAGGAATTCTAACAGGGATGATTTCAAAACAAATGATGGAAAGTTTTAAAGATTTGAATGAAATAGGAGTTAGTTTATACTAATTCTTTTTTTAATTATTTATTATTAATTAAAAAGTCAAGTGCAACAAATGAATAATTAAATAGTATATGATTAATTTATGATAATGTCTTAAGTGTTAACTTTTGAAAATGTCTCAAGTTAATATATAATACTCCACTGAGGTGGAAAAAATGAAAGAGGTAAAATTAAGAATGAATGAACAAGAAAAATATGAAGTTATCAAAGAACTAGTTGATCATAATGGCAACAAAAATCGAGCTAGTAAAAAACTCGGTATATCAAGAAGACAAATTGATCGTCTTATTATTAAATATAAGGAGAAAGGCAAATCTGCATTTATACACGGCAATCGCTCAAAAAAACCTATTAATGCTTTAGATAAGTCA
>JALERC010000046.1 GCA_022763805.1 Mycoplasmatota bacterium
TGAATACGTTCCTATATTGATAAAAATAATATAAAATGATAAAATATATTCGACAAAATTGCTTGTATAAGGAGTTTGATTATATGAATTATTTAGAAAACGCGGATAAGAGAATAATAGAATATTTAAACATATTAGAACCAGAATTTCCTGTATGGCTTAACGATTACATAAATACAAAAGAATTATTATCTCAAAAATACATAAGTGTAACATGCGGTACTATTTATTCTAATTTGTTTGAAAGCAATTTTTTCTTTTCTAGTTTAGATCATGCTGTTGCAGTAGCATTAATTGTTTGGCATTTTACAAGAGATAAAAAGCAAACTTTATCTGGATTATTTCATGATATTGCAACTCCAGCTTTTAAACATTGTGTTGATTTTTTGAATGGAGATTATATGACACAAGAATCAACAGAAGATTTAACAACACAAATAATAAAAAACTCTAGTGAAATAGTAAAACTATTAGAAAGAGATAATATTAAAATATCAGAAATAGATGATTATCATATTTATCCAATTGCAGATAATGATACCCCAAAATTATCTGCTGATAGATTAGAATATTCTTTATCAAACGCACTATTTACTTATGGATTATTAGATATAGAAAGTATTAAAGAAATTTATAATGACATAGAAATTCAAAAAAATTCGGAAAATGAAATGGAATTAGGATTTAAAACAAAGAAAATAGCAAGAAAATTTGTAAAAGTTACGAGTAGATTATCTATAATTTATAGGGAAGATAGAACTAGATATTCTATGCAATTTATTGCAGATATTTTGAAAAAATTAAGTAATGAACACAAAATTTCAAAAGAGGATTTATATAATCTAAAAGAAAGTGAAGTAATAGATATTATAGAATCATCAAAATATAATGATGTTTTTAATCTTTGGAAGAATGCTACAAAAGTTAAAACTTCAAAAGAAGAACCTAAAGATGTCTATTATGTTCATCATGGTGCAAAGATAAGATATATTGATCCATTAGTTAATGGCGAGAGGATATCGGTTATTTGTAAAATAGCTAATAACATGATAAATAAAAATTTATCATATGATATGAATAATTATGTTTATTTAGATTTTAAATTTTAATAATATTGTAATACAAGTTACAGAGCTGATAGTTGCAAACTATCATTTTTTATGATAATATGAGCATAATAATATAGTAATAATTAAAGGGAGATAATAAATATGAAAGAAGAAAAAATTTTTGATACATTATTTACAATAATAGGAATTATTGGTTTTTTGGAATTCAGTTTTTTAAGAGGATTATTTACTGGACCAGTAATTATGATTATATGTGGTATTATGGGTATAATTTCATTTGTTTATAAAGTTATTAAAAAGAAATATCATTGTGCAATTCTTTATGGATTATTATTTGCGACTATTTTTTTTGGATATTTAAATATAATGTAATAAATAGTTTATGAAAAACAATAATTTGGTACTATAAAAGTGTAAGAAGTAAATCTAATAGTTAGATTGAAAATTATACTTTTTTTTACTATGATTGCAAGAAGATTTGTTAATATATAGTAATTGGAGTTAAAATACTCATTCTACAAAGTGTAAAAAAAAATAAAATGTGATATAATTTAAAAGGAATTATAATTATATTCTATAGAGATATTGTATATAAAAAGGAGGAAATGTAATGAAAAAAGAATTAGTTATTAAGAAATGTTTAAAATGTGGTGCTTTAATAGAAATTATAAACGACTGTAATTGTGAAGAATGTGGGATAATGTGTTGTGGTGAAAAAATGATAGAAATCAAACCTAACACTATTGATGCATCATTTGAAAAACATGTTCCAACTTATGAAAAGGTCGAAGATGAAATATTAGTTAAAGTAAATCATGTTATGGAAAAAGAACATTATATTGAATGGATTGCAATGGTAACTGATACATCAGTATACAAAGTAAAATTATGTCCTGAACAAAATGCAGAATGCAGATTTAAATATATACCTAATTCAAAATTATATGCATATTGCAATAAACATGGACTTTGGTCAAATGATATAAAATAAAAAAATTTTCATCATTAATATTGTAAAAAGGCTAAAATAATAGCCTTTTTTTGTTATAATCGTAATAAAGCAACTAATATTCTACAAAAAACAACTAAAAATTGGTAGTTTGCAACCAATTTAAATAGTATATTTTAATCGTAAGGAGGAGTTTATGAATAGTAAATTTATTAATAATTTAAAAAAAATTAGAAAGAATAATAATTTATCGCAAGAACAATTAGCAGAAATTCTAGGAATATCTAGACAAGCAATTTCTAAATGGGAATCTGGTAGTGCATATCCTGAAATGGAAAAAATAATTCAACTATGTGAAAAATTTAATGTTAATATTGATGATTTATTACATAAAGATATTGAGGAAATTATAAGTGAGGAACAATCTAAAAAAAATCTAAATAAGTATATTGAAATTTTTTTAAGTTATACCAGTAATACAGTTAATTTATTCTGTAGTATGAATTTTAAAAGTAAAATTAAATGTTTATTTGAACAATGTATGTTAATCTTTGTATTGTGTATTATTTTTCGTATAATAGGAGCTATTGGTAATAGTTTAGTTTATTCTATATTTAATTTCTTACCTAATAAAGTATACTATTTTATAAGTAATTTACTTGAATCAATTTATTTTATTGTTTCATTTATTATTGCAACTGGAATCTTGTTATATCTATTTAAAACTAGATATTTAGATTACTTTAATGACATATCTACTGATGAAAATAAAATAGATTATTCAAAAAAGGAAGAAAAAATAATAATTAGAGATCCAAAACATTCTAATTATAGTATCTTTAATTTTGTAATAAAATTATTTATATTGGGATTCAAAGGTTTAATATTATTTGCTACATTTTTTGTAATCTTTATTTTAATAGGTTTATTCGCTGGTTTTGCAGCATCTTTCGCTATTTATAAGACAGGTTTATTTTTTATTGGTATTGCTCTTTCATTTCTTTCTAGCGGTATTATCTGTGTTATTATAACATTATTATTTTTAAATTTTGTTTTTGATAGAAAAAATGATAAGAAAAAAATAATATGGTCTTTAATTATTTCTTTAGTGGCATTTGGTATTGGATGTGGAATGACATGCTTAGGTTTTATGGATTTTGAATTTAAAGATGTTAAAGACTTAAAATCAATTGAAATGGAAATGGAAGAAGATTTATATATAAGAGAATTTCAAAATATAGAATATATAGAGGAAGAACGAGATAATATTAAATTAGAATTTAAAATAAATAAGGGTTATAATGTTTCATATCATGATGAAAACGAATATGGTGTACTTTTATATACGTATTGTGATAATCGATTTAAGTTTATAAAAAGTTTTATTGATAATTTAAATAATAAAAAAATAATTAATATAGAAGATTCAATTTCTGATATAAAAGTATATGGTAATAAATCTAATATTAATAAGATTAAAGCTAATTATAATAAAAACATAATCGGATGATTATGTTTTTTATTAATGATAATATAAATAATATGTGTTTATTTAGTGAAAAAAAAGAATTTTTTTAAATAATATAGTATAATTAAATTGGTGATATTATGGAAAAAGCTAATAAATATTTATTTTTAAGTATTATTTCAATTTTTTGTGTTGTAATTTTATCTTTACTTATTGGTAATAATAAAAACAAAATTGAAAATATTAATGAAACTATAAAAGAATTAAAAGAACAAAAGGGATATAATCTTTTATATGTAGGTGCTGAAGATTGTGAGGCATGTTCTTATCAACTACCTCAAATCGAAGCAATTATTAAAACATACGATTTTCCTATGTATTATATTGATTTAAACAATTTATCAGATAATAAAGTATCTGATATTGTTAATGATTTAGGTATTAAAACTAAAGAATTTGTAACACCTAGTTTGGTAATATATAAAGATGGAGAATTAGAAGATATGGTATCAGGTTTTCAAACTCCTGATATGTTATTTGATTTTTTACAAAAAAATAGTATAATAAGTGCAGAAGCAAACATGTATATAAATTATCTAGATTTAGATAAATATAAAGAAATTATTCAATCAGAAGTGCCTCAAATAATAGCCTTAGGATCATATTCTAGCGAAGAAAGTAATACTACACAAGTTGAATTATGGAAAGTTGCTAAAGAAAATAATATTAAAATTAATTATTTATCATTATCAACTTTAACTGAAGAAGAAGGTGCTGATTTTGAATCGACATTATCTTTCTTTAGTGAAAATGAGGTCAGTATTCCAATGATTATAGTCGTTAAAAACGGTGAGGTAATTGCTTCTAGTTTAGAAACATTTGATACGGAAGGATACATTAATTTCTTTAAAGAAAATGGGTTAATGTAAAAGGTAATATTTATGAATAAAAATGTATGTGAAATGGTAAATGAATTTATTAAGAAATACCCAATGACAATTGCTTGGAGGGCAAAAAAGCATTCTAAAGTTGTAGAAAAATTCCTAAATCCTGATGAAGAAGTAAAATTTGCATTTGCTGCTCAAAAAAATGATTCGACAACAGATATATTTAATACATATGTAGTTGCTCTTACAAATAAAAGAATTATATTAGGTCGTAAACGTCTATTTTTTGGATTTTTCTACACTTCGATAACACCAGATATGTTTAACGATTTAACAGTCAAAATGGGTATTGTATGGGGTAAAATTTATATTGATACAGTAAAAGAATTAGTAATTCTTTCAAATATAGATCCAAAAGCATTAGATTCAATTGAAACAAATATAACTGAATATATGATGAATGAAAAGAAAAAATATGTAAGTAATGTAAATTAAAGAGTATAAATATATGCTCTTTTTTTTATGTTGTTGAAAAAATTAACATTATATTGTATACTTAAAATAGGAGAAAGTAGGTGAGTGTATGAAAAAGATATTTAATATTGTAATTGTATTATTTTTTCTTTTTTATGCATATCAATTTGTATTTACGTATTTCAGTAAGGGTCATACTATAACATACGATATTGTAGATGGAAATTATACTGTTAATGTTAAAGAAATATTTAGAAATGATACTGATGTTGATAAACCGAATTATTCTATTTCAATCAATGCATATGGTGATGTATTTGATTATTTAGTTTATGATGATTTTATGAATCAATCAAAAATAGTTGACCATGTCAAATATTATATTGATAATGAATATTCATGCTTATTTGTTAGATTTTCAAATAATCGTGTTTTAAGTGATGTTATATGCAAAAAGGATAATATTTACTATCCATTTAATAGTATTTCTAATCCTTCAGAAAAACTTACCGATTTTATTTCATCATTAACACATGAAGGATATTATATTAAAAATTATTTAAATGATATTGATGAATCATATAGATTAGATGATGTTCAAGTTTATAAAAGTAATTTTGATGAAAATCATTTTATTGGTCTTGATATGGAAAATAGTTTATATAGAATAACTATTAATAAGAGTAATGAACGTATTCCATTAAATAAACAAGAAAAAACAATTTCTACGTTTATTAATAATTATTACATAATGAGTGAATACACCGAAAATACTATTACTGGATTTAAAGTATACAATATTAATGATGGTAAAAATACTAATATTACAGCCAATTTAGATATATCAAGTTATTTTTTAGGATCAGTTGGTAATTGTGTATATGTTTATGATCCAGTAAATCATATTGAATATGAAATTAGTCCTAAAAATAATACTATAACAGAATATGGTAATAGAGAAAAAGGTATACAATTTTATAAAAACGGTAGATGGGAAAAAACGACATATGATGATTTTGAGGTAAATAATTTAAGCTTTGATAATGAAGATTATATAACTTATGAAAATGAAAATTATGATATTATAAAAAAAGTTGGTAATACATATGGATATTATTATACTTTTAAAAAATCTAATCATGGATATAAATTATATCGTTCATCTATTGAAAATCCTGATAATTTATTATATTTGTTTGAAACAGATGATATTGATTCTATAAAATTCATTTTAAATGGTGTATATTATAGAGATAAAGATATGCTTAAATATTATAGTGATAAAAAAGGAAATAGAATTATTTTAGTATCTAATGGATTACTTTCTAAAAATAGTTATAATGTATACTTAAAAGATAAAAAGAAGTTATTAGAAAAAGATAAGAATTAATTTTTCTTATCTTTTTTAATTAGTTTAAATATTTCCATTACTATTAATACAGGTAATGCCAATAGGAATAAATAAATCATATTAACAAATGACACACTATATGTACCTAAAATTCTTGATAATAAAGGTACTTCCATAATTATAATTTGAAGTCCTATTGCGGATAAAATGCTAAATAATACTAAAGGATTACTCTTAAATGACATTTTAAATGCACTATGTTTTTCGCTTCGACAATTAAGAACATGTATATTTTGAATAAATACCATTAATGCCATAATATATCCTCTAGCATGTGCTACTTCCATATGAGCAACATTTATTAAGTAATACCATAATCCAAATACTATACCACCTATAAATATACCTGATATAAGTATTTCTTCCATTAATAATTTATCAAATAATGATTCTTTAGTATTTCTAGGTTGTTCTTTCATAATATCATCAGTATCTTTTTCAAATGATAATGCTAAATCTTGTAAACCATCAGTTACAACATTTAACCATAATAATTGGATAGCAACAAGAGGCATTTCCATTTTAAATATTGTTGCTAAAATGAAAAATAATACTTCTGCAAAACCACATGATAACAAGAAATATGATATTTTTCTTATATTATTATAAGCATTTCTTCCTTCTTTGATACCATCAACTATTGATAAGAAATTATCATCAATAATTATCATTGAAGCTGTTTCTTTAGCTACATCTGTTCCACTTCCCATTGCAATTCCAATATTTGCAGATTTAATAGCTGGGGCATCATTTACGCCATCACCCGTAACGGCAACAAATTCTTTTTGTCTTTTATAAGATTCGACAATTTCTAATTTTTGAAGAGGTGTTACTCTTGTAAATACTCGTTTATTTTTTACAAATTTATCAAATGCTTCTTGTCCTTTTTTTAAATATTTATCAACTTCTTCACCATTTGTAACTTCTGTAATAATATTTGTAATTCCTAATTGTTTTGCAATTGCAAATGCTGTTAATGGATGGTCACCTGTAACCATTACCACTTTAATTCCAGCTGTCTTACAATCTTTAATTGAATCAATTGTTTCTACTCTTATAGGGTCTATAAATGCTACAAGACCTATAAAATTAATCTTATTTATATCTTTTTCATTATAAATTTCTTTATTTTCAAAATTTGTTACTTCACCATCAGCAAGTGCAATAACTCTAAATCCATCACTTGCCAATTTTTCATTTTGTTCAGTTATTAATTCTTTATTAATCTTAACTCTTTTATCATTTACAATCATATAATCACAAAATTCAAAAACTTTTTCTAGTGATCCTTTTATTGTACAATGTATTTTATCTTCTCTTTCATAGAACACTGCTGAATATTTATTTTCAGATTCATATGGAATTTTACCTAATGTTTTTTTATTATTACTATCTAGTTTAGCTTTCTTTGCTAGTGCTAAAAAAGCTACATCTATTGAGTCTCCATAATATGACCATTTATCATCTTTCTTTTCTAAACCAGCTTCATTATTTAATAATCCTAATTCACTTATATAAATAGCATTTTCTAAACTTTCACCATTTAAAGGTACGATTTCTCCTGAATCATTATATCCTGTTCCTTCAACATCATATATAGTTCCATCAGGAAAAACTATTTTTTTTGCTGTTTGTTCATTAACAGTAAGTGTTCCAGTCTTATCACTTGCTATTACTGTACAACTTCCTAAACTTTCAACAGAATTTAGTTTTTTTACTATTACATTTTTTTTAGCCATTCGATTAGAACCTATTGTTAATGCCATAGTTAATGCTAAAGGAAGACCTTCTGGCATTGCAGATACACTAAGTGCAATAACAGATAGGAAAATATCTTTTAATTCAATACCATTGTTGTATAAAAGTATAGCAATAATAATTGCAATAATTATAATTAATACAGTAATTTGTTTCGAAAATTTTTCCATTCTAATTGTTAGTGGCGATTTAGTATCATCAGTTTTAGTAACTTTATCTGCAATTTTACCTATTTCAGTATTAGCAGCCGTTTCACATACTATCGCAACACCTCTACCTGTTATAACACTTGTTCCAGCAAATAACATGTTTTTACAATCAGAAATACTATAATTTTTCTCAATTATATCTGCATTTTTTAAAACATTGATACTTTCTCCTGTAAGTATTGATTCATCAACTGTTAAATTTCTTGATTCTATAACTCTCAAATCGGCAGATATCTTATTACCTGATTCTAGAAGTACAATATCACCAATTACTAATTGATTTGATTCTATAAGTTGTTCTTTTCCATCTCTTAATACTTTAACTTGTACTTTGATTAAATCTTGTAGTGCTTCAGCACTTTTACTTGCTTTCCATTCTTGTATTGTTCCTACAATTGCATCTATTAATATAATAAAAATAATAGCACAAGCATCTACTACTTCTCCAACAATAAATGAAAAAATAATAGATACTATTAATAACCATATAATAGGATCATTAAATTCACTAAAAAATATTTTAAATATATTATCTTTTTTTGCTTTAGGTAATTCATTTAATCCATATTTATTTAATCTTTCATTTACTTCTTCTTGTTTTAAACCATTACGATTTGTTTTAAATTTTTCCATTATTTCTTGTTCAGATTTCTTTTGCCATTCCATATTTTATCACCTATTATTATTTTATCTTTTATTATTTATTTTGTCTAGTTATTTCTAATTTATTTATGATATACTAAAGTTAGGAGTGATTTTATGAAACGAGCAATTGTTTTATCAGGTGGTGGTTCAAAAGGTGCTTATCAAATTGGTGTTTGGAAAGCTCTTCGTAAAATGAAAATAAAATATGATATTGTTACAGGTACTTCTATAGGTTCCGTTAATGGAATTATGATGGTTCAAAAAGAATATCATAAGGCAAAATATTTATGGGATAATATTAGTTATGATGATATTTTCAATGTTAAATTCCCAAAAAAAGGAAATAAGGTTGAAATTTATAAAAAATATGCTGTTGAATTTTTGAAAAATGGTGGTATGGAAACAAGTAAAATATATCAATTTATGAATAATGCTTATAATAAAAAAAAATTTTATAAATCCAATATAGATTATGGCATTGTTACATTTAATGTAAGTAATATGAAACCTAGAATATTAAATAAGGAAGAAATGAAAGATGATCTAATTCAATATGTTTTAGCTTCTAGTACATGTTTTCCAGCATTTCAAATGACACAAATAGATGATGATCATTATGTTGATGGTGGTTATTATAATAATTTACCTATCGATACTGCTATTGATTTAGGTGCTGATGAAATTATCGCGGTAGATTTAGGGACAGTTTTTTTTCAAAAGAAAATTAAATCTAAAAAAGTAAAAATCACATATATTTCTCCTCGCAATGATATTGGATCATTTTTAGTTTTTGATAAAAACCAAGCAAAAAAATCAATGAAGTATGGTTATAATGATGCTATGAAGGTATACAAACAGTTAGATGGTAATAAATATACTTTTAATAAGGGAGAATTATTTAAAAATTATGAAAAATATAGTAGTAAATTTATTAATAATTTAAAATATTCTTTAATAGAAAGTGGAACGACAAAAAAAATAGTTGAAACATTATTAAAAAATACAATATTTTTTAAACTTGTAACAAAAAAAGACTACAAATTTATTAACGATTCAATTAATGAAATAATGGAGTATTGTGGTGAATTATTTTCTATAGATGATACTTCAATATATTCATCAAGTTATTATAATTACTTACTTAAAAAAGAACTTCTGAAGTGTGAAGCATTCAGTAAAGCTTATATTAAAAAAATTATGAAAAATAAAAAAATTAGTATGAAAACAAATAGGAAAGCAATTATAAAATATATTTATGATGAAATTTCTTCTGATAATTTCAATAAAATAGAATTGTTAACCATTGCTAATTTTTTTCAAAAAGAATTTTTATCAGCAGTATATATATATACAGTATATTAGAATCTATAAAAATAGATTCTTTTTTTTATAAAAAAAGGATTTTATTTATATAAATTGTATATTATAAATATGGAAGAGAAAAATTATTTTAAAAATATGTTTAAAGAAATTGATGATAATATAATACTTGATGAAGATCAAATAAACATTATTAAAGATAAATCAAAATGTTTAATAGTTGTAGCAGGTGCTGGTAGTGGTAAGACAACGACAATGTCTGCAAAAGCAAAATATTTAGTGGATTATGGATTATATAAAAATAGCGAGATATTAATTATCTCTTATACTAATAAAGCTGTTAAAGAAATAGATAACTATGTTAATTCTAAATTTAATCTCAATATAGATATAATGACATTTCATAAATTAGCATTGAATATCTTAAAAAACAATAATTGTAAAGTTAATCTTCTTAGTGATAGAAGTAAATTTAAGATTTTTAAAGATATAATTTTATCTTATAATAACACTTCTGACATAATGAAAATAATTAATAATTACAATAAATTAGGTAATAATATTGCAAAAGATATTAATAATGTCGATGAAATGACTATATTTTGTATAGAATGTATTGACTATCTTAAAACAAAGGGTATTGAAAACAATAAAGCATTTTTATATAGTAAAATTACTGATGATAAATTATATTATTTTGCAGATTTTCTTTTATATATTTATAAAAAATATGATGAATATTGTAATACTAAAAATTTTTATGACTTTGATGATCTTATTATTAAATGTATTAAATATGTAAATAAAGATACAATTCCGTATAGATTTATTATTATAGATGAATATCAAGATATTTCTAAAATTAGATTTAATATTGTTGAAAAACTATCTAATTTTTGTAATATTACCGTAGTAGGAGATGATTGGCAATCAATTTATTCTTTTTCTGGCTCTAGTGTTTCATATTTTCTTGATTTTAAGGAAAAAATGAATGCAAATATGCTTATGATTAAAAACACATATAGAAATAGTTTAGAGCTAGTTAAAATTACAGGTAATTTCGTAATGAGGGATGATTCATTAATAAGAAAAGATTTAAATTCTAATAAACATTTAAAAAATCCTATAAATATATGCTTTTATAGAAAAAATATTAATAATTGTTTTGAAAAAATAATCAAGAGTATAATAAAAGAATATGGAATCAATAAAAATATATTAATCCTTGGAAGATATAAAGATGATATAAAAATGATTACTTCTACAAAGTTTATTATAAATAATAATACTATAACATATATTAATAATAGAAAAGTTAATATTAAATATATGACTATTCATTCGTCAAAGGGAGTAGGTTTTGATAATGTTGTAATTCTTAATATGTTAAATAGTTCTTATGGATTTCCATCAAATATTGAAAACAACTTTTTTAAAAAGTATTTTTTTAATGAATATGATAATATAAAAGAAGAAAGAAGACTTTTTTATGTTGCTATGACCCGAACTAAAAATAAAGTTTATATCATGTCACCATTTAATAAAAAAAAGAGATCTCCATTTGTATTTGATATCAAAAAAGAGATGAATAGGAGATGAAATTATAATTGAAAATATTATAGATTTTTATTATGGTATTACAATTAATAATTTAAAAAAAATTAACAATAATTATTATTTTACTTATAATAATGACAAATATGTTCTTGAAGAATGTAATATTGATGATGAATTATTACATTCTCTATATTATATAGAAATAATACTTTATAATAGTTGTAATTTACTTTTACATAGATTTATTCTTAATAAAGATAATAAAATATCTATTTATTATGATAATAAAAAATATGTTTTGTTTCATATGTATAATGATATGGATAATAATATTACAATTGATGATCTAAATGAGTTTAGATTTTTATTTAATAATAATTATATAAATAGTAATTATATAAGTGATAGTTTAATTATTAATAATAAATGGAGAAAATTATGGATGAATAAAATCGATTATTATGAGTATGAAATTGAAAATTACAAGAGTTATAATTTTTATGAAGTATTTGATTATTTTATTGGGCTTACAGAAATAGGAATTCAATTACTTTATTTTTGTAATTATAATAATAATTTTTTTATTAGTCATAAAAGAGTTTCTATGTCAATGAAAAAAAGAGATTTATATAATCCTTTAAATATTGTTATTGATAAATATGAACGTGATTATGCTGAATATTATAAAGATGTATTTTTTAAAGGTAATTATATAAATATAATGGATTATATAAAAAATAATAATATTGAAGATTTATATTTGTTTTTTGTTAGATTATTATACATAACTCCTTTTTTCGATTCGTTTGATGAAATTATAAGAAAAAATAGTTCAATTTATAATAAAAAAATTGAAAGAGTTATTAATTCGATAGATTTATATGTTATAGAATTAAAGAAATTATATAAGTATATTTATATGAATAATAACATACTATATATAGAGTATTTTAGTATATAAAAAATTGCTAAAATTTTTAGCAATTTTTATTAATCTTTAATATTAACTACTTCTTTAACTGATGGAACAACTTCTTGAATAGAAGCTTCTACACCTTCTTTTATAGTATAATCTATCATATGACAATGAGAACATGCTCCATGCATTTTTACATATACAACATCATCTTCATATTTGACAAATTCAATATCTCCTCCATCATTCATTAAGAAAGGACGTAATTTGTCAATTACTTCAATAATTTTATTTTCATTTTCTTTATTCATATTTATCACCTGACGTAATTATATATCATTTATTTTAAATTGTAAATATGATATAATAAACGTATAACGTTTTAAAGAGGTGAAATTATATGAATATATATAAAGTAGGAAAAATTGTAAAAGGAACTGTTACTGGCATAGAAAATTATGGGGCATTTGTTTCTTTAGAAAATGATTATACTGGATTAATTCATATTTCAGAAATTTCATATGGTTATGTTAAAGATATTTCTAATTATCTTAAAATAGGCGACATTATTTATGTTGAGATTTTAGATGTTGATGATGAATTGTTACATTTAAAACTTAGTATTAAAAATATCAAATATAATAAAAAGAATAAAAGAAAGCCAAAAGAAATTGTTGAAACAAAAACAGGTTTTAAAACGTTAAGTGAAAAATTACCTATATGGATTAATGAAAAAATGGCTGAAATTAATCAAAAATAAGATAAATATAATATTTTTTAAAAAAAATAAAAAAAATTTTAAAAAACCGTTGACATCGCTGATAATACATGGTAATATTGTACTTGTCAGCGAGAGAGTGACAAAAAACAAAAATTCAATATCCGGGCGATTAGCTCAGTTGGTTAGAGCACCTGCCTTACAAGCAGGGGGTCACAGGTTCGAGTCCTGTATCGCCCACCATGTGCCGGAATAGCTCAATTGGTAGAGCAACTGACTTGTAATCAGTAGGTTGTGGGTTCAAGTCCTATTTCCGGCACCATTATTATTTTTAAAAATTAAATTTGGAGGGATAGCGAAGTGGCCAAACGCGGCAGACTGTAAATCTGTTCCTTCGGGTTCGATGGTTCAAATCCATCTCCCTCCACCACTCATAATTCCAAGTTTAATAGAAGGCATATAAATTAATATTGCCTCGTAGCCAAGCGGTAAGGCACCACACTTTGACTGTGGCATGCGCTAGTTCGAATCTAGCCGAGGCAGCCATTTATTCGTCCCGTTAGCTCAGCTGGTAGAGCATTTGACTTTTAATCAAAGGGTCGTGAGTTCGAATCTCGCACGGGACACCATCTATGTGCCTGAGTGGCGAAATTGGTAGACGCACAGGACTTAAAATCCTGCGGGAGTCAAATCCCATGCCGGTTCAAGTCCGGCCTCAGGCACCAATTTGATATTAACTCCGCTCATTACGAACGGAGTTTTATTTCTATTAGTACTGAACTATGAGATTATATAAGATTCTTTTAAAATAAAGGCTTAAACGTTGAAAAAATAAAAAAATATTAAATTTATTGTTGACATTTAAAAATCTTATATGCTATAATCAAATTGTCTTTTGAAAAAAAGCACAAAAATAAAATATAATGTGGAGAAATAACCAAGTCTGGTTGAAGGTACCGGTCTTGAAAACCGGCAGGTCGGCAACGGCGCGGGGGTTCGAATCCCTCTTTCTCCGCCATTATAATTATAATATCGCGGAATGGAGCAGCTTGGTAGCTCGTCGGGCTCATAACCCGAAGGTCGTTGGTTCAAATCCATCTTCCGCAACCAAATGGTCCCGTGGTGTAGTGGTTATCACGTCTGCCTGTCACGCAGAAGATCGCCGGTTCGAACCCGGTCGGGACCGCCATTTTATTTTTGGCTTCGTAGCTCAGTCGGTAGAGCAGAGGACTGAAAATCCTCGTGTCGGCAGTTCGATTCTGTCCGAAGCCACCATTTGATTTTTTTTGAAAGGTAAGGCGCATAAATGCGCTCGTAGCTCAGCTGGATAGAGTGTTTGGCTACGAACCAAAAGGTCAGGGGTTCGAATCCCTTCGAGCGCACCATTATCGGGAAATAGCACAATTTGGTAGTGCACTAGGTTTGGGACCTAGGGGTTGCAGGTTCAAATCCTGTTTTCCCGACCATTAGTCATTAAAAAGAGTATTATTACTCTTTTTTTATTTTACTTTTAAAATTTTTAGTATATATATTTATATATATACTAATATAATTACTTAAAATTTAGATGTTGACAAATACATAAAACAAATGTAATATTAATGACATCACCTGTTTTTAGGTTGATTAGAAAAGGAAGATGTATATGAAAAATATTAATATGTTAAATAACCGCAGACGTAGTATTGAACACTTGGACTAGGATTATAATGATCTATAGGTACAAGTGTATTTCGACGTGCTTGTATCTGTGGAACTTAATATATTAATGTTTTATTGAATAAATTAAGGCCTATGCATACAAGCATAGGTCTTTTAGTTTAGAAAGGAATGATTTTATGGAAGAAATTACAAAAATACTTAAAAAACTAATGAGTTTTAAAACTATTGATAGAAGTAGCTTAGAATTTGATAAATTATTTGAATATATTAAAAGCATATTACCTAATAATTTATATCAAACTATGTATGAATTTAATAATAAAAAATCTTTAGTTATTTCTAATAGTGAATCAAAAAATTTAGATTTAATTATTTGTACTCATATTGATGTTGTTTATGGTGATGATGAAACAATGAAATATAAAGAAGATGAAACTAATATTTATGGTAGAGGTGCTATAGATATGAAAGGACAAGTAGCAGTTATACTTAGTTTAATAAAAAATAATACTTTTAATACTAAATATGCAGTTTTTATAACAAGTGATGAAGAAATAGATGGAAATTGTTGTAGAGAATTAATGAAAATATATAATTCAAAATTAGCAATAGTTCCCGATGGTGGAAATAATTTTGAGTTAATTGAAGAAGAAAAAGGATTAATTCAATTGAAACTAACTGCAAATACTATTTCTGCTCATGCTTCAACTCCTTATGATGGAGAAAATGCTATTTTAAAATTATTAAATGTATATAATAAACTTATAAAAAAATATCCTCTTCCTGTTTCTGAAGAAGATTATAAAACAAGTATTAATCTATCAAAAATTAATGGAGGAGATTCAATAAACAAAGTTCCAGATAATGCTACTATGTATTTGGATATTAGATATACAAGTGATGTTACATTAGAAGGTATTTTAAATTTAATTAATAAAATAGATAGTAATATAGACGTTAGCGTGGTCACAGAAGGTATTTTATTTAAAACCGATATTAATAATAAGCTTATAAAAAAATATATACAAACATGCGAAGAAGTACTTAATAGAAAAATTGTGGTTAAAAAAGTAACTTCTACCTCTGATGGAATTTATTTTAGTGAAAAAAATATTCCAACAATAATTATGAATCCTTGTGGTGGTAATGCACACTCACAAAACGAATATGTAAATATAGATTCATTAAAAAAATTATATGAAATATATGAAAAATTTATTAAGAAAGAAGAGATAATATGATAAAAAAATTAAATATTTATGAAGATTTTAAAAAAGTGATTACAACATTTCAAAACCCTCCATTTTATGAAAAATTAACAGAAAAAGATATGATGGAAGAATTTAAACTATACTTAGATGACAAAATAGGAGGATGTTTTGCATATTATGATGTTGATGATATTTTAGGTATTAATTGTTTTACTTATGGAACTGATGAAAGTCATGGTATAATTTTTCCAAATAACGATAATATAGCTTATATTTCAGGTATGGCTACATTAGAAAAAGCAAGAGGAATGGGTATTGGAACACAATTATTTGAATATGTTATGAATTATTTTAAAGAAAAAGAAGTATATGATTATGTATATTTAAGAACTAATTTATATGGTTCTATGTCTTCTGGTATTGCTAAAAAACATGGTTTTATTACATTACAAAAAGATAATCAAATATATACACAAGCTGTTCAATTTGAAAGAATTGATCCAACAGTAAATGATACAGATTTAAGAAAATTTATGGTTAAAAAAATGAATGATAATGTATCATATAGTGATATTAAATTCAAATAAAAAAGCATATTAAAATATGCTTTAATTGTTTATACTCATAGCTTTTATAAGTTTTTGAATATTTTGATATTTTGATAAAACTAAAAATCTATCCATTAGAGTGTATTTTGAAAAATCTCTAGTAAGAAATGAAGGATTAAATTCTTTACTTCCTTTTTTTGATGTATCATAACCACCAATCATAGCATTTTTACCAATATTATTAACAAATGAATAATCAACAGGTGTTACTGGCATTTTTATAAACTTTAATGCGTTCTTTACTTCTGGTGTTTTCCATTTTTCAGAAATTATATTAAAAGAGAAATCATAACAATACCATTTGTCATTTAATTTTATTTCATTAAAACTATGCGGATATATTTTGGTACCATTTATTGAATTTAATACAATAGCACCTTTTACAACATTACATTCAATACCTATTCTTCTTAAAACATCACTAGCTAGTTCTGCTATAGCATCATCGCCTGATTTTTTTTCTCTAAATATTCCTGTTTTATTAAATGCATACTCATATTTTTTATATAATGAATTATATAATTCTATATTATTCATCATTTGTGCATCCATTACATCTAGTACTCCACATTCAAAATTAATATATTGTCTAAAATAACAATCTAAAAACAATATTTGACTAATTTGGATTTCTTCTCTTGTTCCACTATAGGGCATATTCCTTATAATATTAACAATAGATAAAGTCCCATTTTTTACTAAATCCATATCATCAGTTCTCATGTTATTAACCATCTCTTTCTATTCTAAAATGATTATAACATATATTTTAATTTTTTTTAATATTTATTTAATTGACTTTTAATAGTTATAATAATAAAATTAATTTCGTCTTGAGGTGATTATATGGCAAATTATACTAGTCATGCTATAATGGCTAATGAAGTTTATAAACAATTAAAAGATATAAATAAAATAGAAATAAATAATGATTATTTAAACTTTTTTTCAATGGGACAAGATTTTACATTTACTGATAGTAATTTATTTGATGAAACACATAATTTATACTCTAAAGCTTTTTTCATAAATACTATTAAATATATTAAAGAAAATAAAATATATGAAAATGAAGTTATTATGTCATACTTATATGGTCATATAGTACATTATGCATTAGATACTATAATTCATCCTTATGTTTATTACATAACTGATAATATGGAAAGTTATGGTATAATTACACCGCATAATGTTGTTGAATGTTATGTTGATAAATATATGCTTTCAAATAATGAATTTTGTTTTGATTATTTAAATAATAATCTTTTAGATGATATAGAAATTAAAAATATTATTAATTATACATACGATAAAACATATAAAACCAATAAAAAAATAAGTTCATATTATAAATATACGCAAAAAATTGTAATCATTATTAATAAATTAATTCAATTAGCATACAAAAAAGAAAATTTATTTAGTAAACTAAAGTCCAAATATAATATAGAATATAACAATTTTATAAATAAAAAGCGTGATGAATGGGTTAATCCTTTAACAGGATTAAATTGTAATGATAGTATAGATGATATTATTAATAAATCTATTAGTAAAAGTTTAGAAATGATTTATTTAACTAATATGTATATATATAATGAATCATTAGATACATATCTTGATTTAGCATTTGAAGATCTTTCATATAATACAGGAGAAAACTACAAAAAAGGTAATAAATTCGTATATGCTAAAACATATAGTAAACATATGTAAATAACAAAATATATATTATATAATTATAATAAGATTGGAGGGTTATCGTGAAAGTTTTAGACGGTAAAAAGGTTAGTTTACATATAAGAGAAGAAATAACAAAAGAAATTAATAAATTAAATATAAGACCTAAAATGGTTGATATTCAAATAGGTGAAAATCCTGCTAGTGATATTTATATAGCTGGTAAAGAAAAAGCTGCAAATCAAGTTGGTATGGATTTTGAATGTATACGATATAGTGCGGATACAGATGAAGATGAAATTATCAAAAAAATAAAAGAGTTAAATAATGATAAATCAGTTAATGGTATTTTTATTCAATCACCAGTTCCTAATGGTTTTGATGAAATAAAGTTAATGAATACTGTTATACCTGAAAAAGATGTTGATGGTTTAACATATTTAAATGCTGGAATGCTTCTAAACAATAAAGAATCTATGATTTCTTGTACTCCTAACGGAATAATGCAAATTCTTAAATTCTATAAAATTGATGTAGAAAGTAAAAATGTTGTAATTGTAGGTAGAAGTAATTTAGTAGGTAAACCATTAATGAATTTATTTATCAATGCTAATGCTACTGTTACTTTATGCCATTCAAAAACAAAAAATCTGGATAAGATAACTAAAAAAGCGGATATTTTAGTTGCTGCTGTTGGTAAGAAACATTTTATAACACAAGATATGGTAAAAAGAAATAGTGTTATTATTGATGTCGGTATTAATAGAGTTGATGGAAAAGTTTATGGTGATGTTGATTATGATGGGGTTAAAGATAAAGTAAAAGCTATTACTCCCGTTCCTGGTGGTGTAGGACCTATGACAATAACTATGCTTCTTTACAATGTTTTAAAAGCATATAAGATACAAAATAAAATATAATTATGATATAATTATCTTGGTGATAGTATTATGCTTAAAAAAAAGAAAAAAATTGATTCTTCAAATTTATGGTTTATTACAACTTCTATTCTTTGTTTAGTTGTAATGATATTAATATTTCTTATAATTTGTACAGGAATTAATAATACAAAAGTATATTCTTTTTCAGGAAGTGGAGAATATTTAAATTTTAAGAATGGGCTTGCAATAAAATCAAGAAAATTTAATATAATTAAATTATCCGATTTAAAAGAAGGAGATTATATTGCTCCTATAAAGAGTTTAAGTATTAGTATTATAACTGATAATTATGAAGTTTATAATGTTACAAATACAGACGAAAATGGTTTTTATATGAGTGATATTTTAGATGATATTTCCATTAATGTACAATCCAATAATAAGAATACTTTTAATGAAGAGACATATGTTAAAATTACTATTACAACTATTGATAATTTAAAACTTGAAGAAAAAATCGTAATTGATTCATATAAATTTTAGACTAATGATATTAGTCTTTTTTAATTTGACAAAAACAAAATAACATATATAATAGTATCTACTAACGGGGGTATGATTTATGGCTAATAGTGAAAGAAATATGTATTACAAACATAATATGTCTATGTATGGTAATAATGCTAGTATAGTAGAGGAATTAAAATATTTATGGGATAATTATCCTGATTATGATTTTTATCGTTTTAATCCGGGTTATTATAAAGAAAAATATTTAAAAAAATATGGTTTTGAAATTGTAAATAAATTAGCAAGTAATTATAAAGATGGAATACTTGAATACGGTTTAGAAAATGAGAATAATTATAAAAAAGTAAAATTTTATTGTGAAAGTAAATTATTTAATTTAGATGCGGCAATTGTATTATCTGATTATATCACTTTAGATGATATGAAATATATGGATAAGTTACTAAATAATATGGATTATGAGGTCGTATTTAAAAAGGCAAACGATGAATCTAGTGTTCATTTATTAAAAGAAATAATATATGACGAAAAAAGCCTTAAAAATATTAGTTTTATTGGTGCTCATTTTGATGTATATTATGTACATGATAATTTTTTTGAAATTGTAAAAAGTGATGATTTTCATGAATTTATAAGTAAAATAGATGATTCATATTTAAAATCAGATGATAATATAAATAATTTATTTGATATGTTTGATTTATATAAAAATAATAACTTAAAAAATTTAAATAAAGAAATATTTAATGATTACATATTTAATTATAATAATTTAAAATATGAAATAAATAATGATGATAATTACTATGAACAAAAGTTATATCATACTAAGGAAAATATAAACAAATTAAATAATTTAAATGATAATTTAGATTTAGTATCAAATGTATATTTTAATAGAAAATATAAACAAGTTATTAATTTGTTAAATGATACTAAAAAATTATTAGAAAAAAACAATTTAATTGATGACTATTTTATGAATTTATATGAATTTACTAATATTAAAAATGAAGATGAATTAAATCATTATTTAAGTACACTAAAATATGAAACAAATATTGGTTATAAACTTGTTTCGTTAAGTAAAAATTTAGCACGTATTTCTATGGCTAATAAAATTAATAATGGTTTATGTATAATAAAAGATAAAGAAATTATAAAATTAAACGGTGAAGATTTTTATATGTTAGTTCATAAAATTAAAGGATTTTCAAATCAAGGTTTAGCTACAGAACTTTATAATGACCCATCTAATTGGACAAAATATCAAGATGAAAATTCATATATTTCTACAAGTGCTATAAATCATGATTATATGGGAATCGTAGAAGGATATGGATATGTACTAGGTTTTTATAATATTTCTAAAGATGATATATTACAAATGGGTCCTAGTGATATATTTACAGATAGAAAAATTGTTAAAAATAATTTAAATAATACTAAGGCTAGATATATGGATCCAGATGATTTAATTGATAATACTAAAGAAATGTATAATGAAGTAGTTTTAAGAAGATATAAGAATGATTTAGCGTTATTACCAGATTATGTTTTATCTAAAGATAATATAACTAAAAAAGATGAGGAAGTAAGTAGATATTTTGATATACCTATTGTAGAGATTGATTCTAATATATATGCTAAAAAGATGGTGCAAAAATATAATTATTATATTAATAATTTTGAGTTTAAAAAAGCATCTATTTGTTTAATGAGATTAGTTAAAGGATTTAGTCAATGTGATATTCTTAAAAACAATTATCTTGATATTGCATTTTTAGAAAAAGATATTAATATTATTTTAAATAATTATTTTAATTCTTGTAATGTTTCAAAGGAAGGTTTAACAGAGTTATTAGAGCTTGTATTTATATATGATAAAGCTATAAATTTATTATCGTATCAATCTAGTATATATTGTAAATTTAATGCTAATGATTTAAAAAATCAGATAAATGCAAAAATACACTAAAAAACAGTGTATTTTTTTATTTTTTTAAAAAAAAGTGTTGACAACCCTTTAAAATCAATGCTATAATACTCTTGCATTAAGCGATTTGGGGAATTAGCTCAGTTGGCTAGAGCACCTGCCTTGCACGCAGGGGGTCAAGGGTTCGAGTCCCTCATTCTCCACCATGTTGAATGCAAAACCTTCAGAAATGAAGGTTTTTTTATTGTTTAATTTAATATAATTAAATAGGTGATTTAATGCTTATAAAATTTATTGTTTTTACTATAGGATTAGATATTATAGTAATAAATATTAATTATATTATTTTATATTTAAATTTATTTTCAATTGGGTATAATTTTTTTAATTATGTATATTTTATTATTAGTAATATTTTATATTTAATAATTGGAATATTTGTAATTATAATTAGTTTTAAATTACCTAAAGGAGAATATAATGATATATGATATTGTATTGAATTTTAATAAAGAATTTTTAGATTTTTTTGAATGGGATAAACATGATATTTTAATTCATGTAAGAAAGATTCCTATCTTTAAAATAAAAAACAATATTAATTTAAAAAATGTTAAAAAAATAGTTAATATTAATAATAAAATAATTAATAAAACAGAAATATATTCTAAAATTAAAAAAGATAATTTTACTTATTCACTATTATTATGTACAGAAGAAAAAGTTGTAGCCTATATTTTAGATATAAAAGGTAATGTCATAAAATATAGTGATTTAATTATTCCTGAAGAAGATGAAATCTTAGAAAATTATAATAATTATGAATTAATTAATAACGAAATTATTACTTTTAATAATATTTCTTTTTTAACAAGAAAACAAAAAAATATTAAAACTAGATTGTTAAAATGTAATGATAACTTTTTAAAATATTTGTATATGGAATTATATGATGAAATTCCTGATAATGACTATAAAAAAAGATTGTATTTAGATAAAAATAATATTGAAAAAATGAATAATTTTCTTTCTTTAATACAAAATAAGAAATGAGGAGGAATATTATGAAAAAGTTTTTAATATTATTACTTTCTTCATTAATGTTAGCTGGATGTAGTATGGCAGAGGATCTTGATAATACTCCTACTAAAAAAGTAGAGAATTATTTAAATAAATATCAAGAAATGGATGAAGATGTAATAGGTGATCTTGATGATATAATAGATTTTGGTAATGATAATAATGATGAATACAAAGATATTATTAAGTCTAACTATCAAAAAATGACATATAAAGTGAAAAATGAAGAGATTGATGGGGATAATGCCGTAGTTACTGTTGAAATTGATGTTATTGACTATACTAAAGGATTAGATGAAATTGATAATTATTATAATGAAAATTCAGATGAATTTAATGATGATAATTCTTTTGATAAATATAGACTTGATAAATTTAAAGAAATAAAAGATAAAACTACATATACTATTGATTTTACTTTAACTAGAATTAATAAAAAATGGAATCTTGATAATCCTACTAGTGATATTAGAAATAAAATTAGTGGTATGTATAAATAAAAAAAGGCATTTTAAAATGCCTATTTTTTATATAATCTATAAAAATTATATGATGGTCTATTAAATAGTCTTATAGGTATTTCACTAGTACCTAAACCATTTGATATATATAATTCTGTATTATCTAATTTATAATAAGGTTCATAATATTTACGAGCATATTTAGGTGTATATAAAGCACCTATAAAAGGAAGTCTTACTTGTCCAGCATGTGAATGACCTGCTAAAACAATATTAAATAATTTGTAATCAATATCTTCTATAAAATCAGGTTCATGCATTAATAAAATACTATATTTACTTTTATATTCTTCACTATTTATAAAATCGAATATTGTTTCTGTTTTATCTTCTATTTTTTTAGTTGTATAAGTATTATTACTTACCCCTGCTATAAATATTGATTCATAAGATTCGTTATATATGATATCATATGTATCATTTAAATTAGTAAATCCACAGTCCTCAATTAATTTATTAAAATTTTTATATATATAATCGTGATTTCCGTCTATAGCATATTTACCAAGTTTAGCTTCTAATTTATTCATTACAGTTACAAGTTCTTTATACTGTTTATTAGTTATTTTATTATTTACTAAATCACCTGTAAATACAATTATATCAGGTTTTAGGGAATTTACATCTTTTACTATTTTTTCTAAATCGTTTTTAGTCATTCCGAGTCCATAGTGTATATCTGATAAATGAGCTATTTTAAGACCATTATAGCTATTATCTATAGTAGTACTATATAATGGATATTCTTTTACATAGAACATTTTTGCACCTATATATTTCGAATATAAGAATACCAATAATGATATTACTATTAATACTATTATTGTTAATAATATTTTTTGCCACATCTTCATATTATCACCATTATTATTTTATCATATTTTATCTAAAATGGTCTATAATAATAATTGGGATAATATGGGTAGTAATAATTATTATAGTACCTACCACCATAACCTCCGTAAAAATATGGAGCTACTAATCCACCAGTAATTCCACCAAGTATAAATGGGCCTAAAAATCCTACCCTTTCATCACTTGGATAATTATTATATCGATACATTCTTATTCTCCTTTCCATATATATTATGTTAAAATGAAAGTAGAGGTGATAATATGGAAAATAAATTAAAAGAATTGAGTGATATTTTAGTTAATTACTCAGTACATGTAGAAAAAGGTGAAAAGGTTTTAATTAATAGTTTTTCTATAAAAGCTAAACCTTTAATTGTGGAACTTGTTAAAAGTGTAGCCCAAGCAGGTGCAATACCTTTTGTTAGAATAGAAGATCAAGAAATTAATAAAGTTCTTCTAGAAAATACAACTATAGATAGAATGAATGAAGTTAATCATCAACTAGAACAAGATAACGAAAATTTTGATGCTTATATCCGTATTCGTTATACTGAAAACGAATATGAAAGCAAATTTGTAGATCCACAAATAAAAAAAGACTTAGGTCGCATTACTATGAATGCTAATGAAGTAAGAGTTAATAAAAGAAAATGGGTATTATTAAACTATCCTTCACTAATTGATGCTTATAAAGCATCTATGCCGACAGAAGAATTTACACGTTATGCATTAGATGCTATGACTTATGATTATAAAAAAATGGAAAAAGATCTACAACCTTTAAAAGAATTAATGGAAAAGACTGATAAAGTTCATATAGTTGGTCCTAATACAGATTTAACTTTTAGTATTAAAGATATTCCTGTAATTCCTTGTTGTGGAGAATGTAATATTCCTGATGGAGAAATATATACAGCACCTGTTAAAGATAGTGTAAATGGTAGAATTACATATAATACTGCTAGTCCATATAATGGTAATATCTTTAGAAATATTAGTTTACTTTTTAAAGATGGTAAAATTATTGAAGCTACATGTGATGGAAATAATGATGCTTTAAATGAAATATTTAATACTGATGAAGGTGCTAGGTATGTGGGTGAATTTTCATTTGGTGTTAATCCATTAATTACAGAACCTATTGGTGATATTTTATATGATGAAAAAATTAGTGGAAGTATTCATTTTACTCCTGGTAAATGTTATGATAATGCTTACAATGGAAACAGTTCAGCAATACATTGGGATTTAGTTTTAATTCAACAAGAAAGATTTGGTGGAGGAGAAATATATCTTGATGATGTCTTAGTAAGAAAAGATGGAAAATTTGTCTTAGATTGTTTAAAACATTTAAATTAAAAAGAGCAATTGCTCTTTTTATTTTGTTCCAAATATTCTATCTCCTGCATCTCCAAGTCCTGGTACAATATATCCAACTTCATTTAAATATTCATCTTGTTTAGCACAGTATATTTGTACATCAGGATGTTCTTTTTTTATCCTTTCAATACCTTCTTTTACACCAATAATACATAAAAATTTAATATTATTAATACCTTCATCTTTTAACATCTTAATGGCTGCACATGCGCTACCACCTGTTGCTAACATAGGATCAAGTAATATTACTTCTTTATTTTGTATATTTTTAGGTACTTTAAATAAGTATTTCACTGGTTCCAAAGTTTCTTCATTTCTATATAGTCCTATATGTCCTACTTTAGCATTAGGTATTAATTTTAAAATTCCATCTACCATTCCTAATCCTGCTCTTAAGATAGGAACAAATACATAGTTATTCTCATCTAATTTATTGGTACTACATGTTGTTATTGGTGTAGTAGTTTTTGTTTTTTTAAGTTTTGCATCTTTCATAGCTTCATAGCACAAGAATATTGTAATTTCACTTATTAATTCTCTAAATTCTTTTGTACCTGTATTTTTATCTCTTAATATAGATATTTTGTGTTCCACAAGTGGATGGTTTAAAATAATTTCTTTCATAAATTTCCTCCTAAAAAAAACACTAAAACAGAAAATGTTTTAGTATTATCTAAATAAATTATTTATCTAGTAATACTAATAATTAATTACTAGAATATTAATTTTGGAGATAATAATTTCATAAATAATAATTTTTCCTTTTTCATAATTATCACTCCTAATCTTTATTAAAATAATATCATAAAACTATGTTTATTACAATATAAAATTATAGGTGAATATTATGAAAAAATTAGGACTTGTTTTATGTATGTTGTTTTTTTTAAATTTTAATAACAAAGGAAATGATCAAGTTATAAGTATTATTATTTTAGGTGAAAAATATGAAAATATTGGAAATTTAACTTATTTTGATGTATATAATGGTGATGGAATATATAATTTTAAAAATATAAAACATACAAATACAAAAAGATATTGTTTATATAAAAATAAATACCTAGAAACTCAATGTAAATTAGAAGGATATAAAATAGTAAAAGGTAAGATAATCAAAAAAAACTATCTAATAAATGTAAAGAAAAATCTTAAAAACAATTATATTTTTGTATTTAAACCAAGTGATGAACTAGAAGATGAGTTAAATATTATTTTTAGATATGTAAGGAATAAAGGATACAAAATTGTAAAACTAGAAAAAATATTATAAATTTGTTATAATCTTTCATGAGGTGTTTACTATGAAAAAACCAGAGTTACTTGCTCCTGCTGGTAATATGGACGCATTAAAAGCTGCTATTCTTGGTGGATGTGATGCTATATATTTAGGCGGATATATGTTTGGAGCACGAAATTTTGCAAATAATTTTGATTATGATGAATTAAAAGAAGCAGTTAATTATGCTCATGAATATGGTGTTAAAATTTATGTAACTACTAATACACTTATTTATGAAAATGAAGTTGAAAGATTTATTAAATATATAAAATATTTAAATGATATTAATGTTGATGCTGTTATCATGCAAGATATTGGAATGATGGATTTAGTTAGAAAACGTTTTAAAGACCTAGATGTTCATGCTTCTACTCAAATGCATATACATAATCTAGAAGGTACTAAATTTGTTGAATCTAGGGGTTGTACGAGAGCCGTATTAGCGCGTGAAACTGATTACGAAACAATAAAACATATTAAAGAAAATACTAATATAGAACTTGAGATATTTGTTCATGGAGCATTATGTATAAGTTATTCTGGTCAATGTTTGATGAGTAGTTTAATAGGTAATAGAAGTGGTAATAGGGGAACATGTGCTGGTAGTTGTAGATTAAAATATGATGTATTAGATAATAATTTGAAAAAAGTTAATACTGATGAATATAATTTAAGTACTAAAGATTTAAATTCATTAGATAATTTAGAAAAACTAATACAAACAGGTGCTGACAGTTTTAAAATTGAAGGTCGTATGAAATCTCCAGCATATGTATATCTTGTTACTAAACTATATAGACAGGCTATTGATTCATATTTTGAATACGGAAAAATTAAATATAGCGAAGAAGATTTACTTGACTTAAAAAAGACATTTAATAGATTATTTACTAAAGGATTTTTATTTAAAGAAAAAAATAACGAAATTATTAATCCATTTAGACCTAATCACATTGGTATTAATTTAGGAAAAGTAATAGAATATAAAAATGATTTTGTTACTATTAAACTAGATGATGACCTTTCTATAAATGATGGTATTAGAATACTTGGAAATAATGATTATGGTTTTATTGTTACATCTATGTTTAAAAATAAAAAAAGAATAGATAGGGCAAGCAAGGGAGACATAATATCTATTCCTTGTAAAGAAAGGATAAAAGTAAATTCTAAATGCCTTAAAACAACTGATAATGCTGTAATTAAAAAAGTAAATAATGAAATAAATACACTTAAAAGAAAAGTAAAAATTACCGGAACTTTAGATATTATTGAGGGTGACGTAATTACTTTACATATATCCGATGGGTTACATAATATAACAAAAAAAGGTAATATAATTGTCGAATATGCTAAAAATATGCCAACAGATGTAAATAGAATCAAAGAACAAATTATGAAAACAGGAAATTCGATTTATGAATTTGAATACATAAATATTAATATGGATAATAATTTATTTGTGCCTATTAAAGAGATTAATGAGATTAGACGTGCAGCTTTGGAGGAATTAAAATTAAAAAGATTAGCGTTTTCTCCTAGAAAAGAAAGTATCTATGAAATTGATATTCCAATTAATTTTGAACATACTACGAATAGATCAATATATATTAAAAATATAAAACAATATAATATGATAAAGAATTTTAATTTTGAATCTATATATATGGAAGAGGATTTGTTTAATAAAATTGAAGATTCTAGGAAGATTTTGAAAATACCTAGAGTACTAAATAAACATAAAGAATATGATCAAAAAATATTAGTTGGAGAATTAGGAAGTGTACATAAATATAAAAATATCGATACAGATTTTTCACTTAATATTGTAAATTCATATAGTGTAGCTTTACTTCATTCGTTAGGTGTTAATAAAATTACTTTGTCTTATGAATTAGAAGAATATCAAATTGAAGAAATTATTACAGCTTATAAAAATAGGTATAATAAACTTCCTAATTTAGAGGTTATAATATATGGTAAAGAAGAAGTCATGATTTCAAAATTTAATATTTTAGATTATTATAATATAAAAAATACTGGTTTTATTAGAGATAAATTTAAGAATTTATATCGCGTAATTTCATCAGATAATTTAATGTATATATATAATTTTAAGCCTAGAAAGATAATTAATTATAAAAATCTTTATAAGATAGGTGTAAATTCTGTAAGATATAATTTTGTTGATGAAGAAAATGTAAATATTTTTTAATTTACTGGATTTTCTAAACTAGAATTAATATTTGTACTAAAATATTCAATTGTTACATATAAAACGATAATACCACTTATTATAGAAAGAATAGATGCTATTATTTGTAAGTTATCCGCTTTTAAATCTTTATTTTCTAGTATGTCTATATTTTTATCCACATAATTAGCATACAAAAATAATAATAAAATAATTAGAATAACTATTCTATTAATACTAGCTATAATATATGCATTTTTAGGATTTAATATAAATTGCTTATACTTTATATATAGATCTTCATTATAAAGAAGAATAATAGAAATAATAGTTGTAAAAATAAAAAATATAGATAATAGTATTTGTAATTCAATATTTTTACTTCTATGCATTACGTTCTCTTATTTTTCTAATTTCATTTAATGTAGAAACAGTAACTACTTGGTAGTGCTGTTTTTTTAATTCTGGAAGTATAATTTTTAAACTTTCATATGATTCATTTAATTCATGCATAAGAATTATATCTCCATCCTTAATATTATTAAGTACAATTTTAGAAATACTATTTCTATTTCTATATTTCCAATCTCTACTATCTAATGACCACATAATTATTTCTTCTTTTATTAAACTACGTAAATTTTTATTGATAGCTCCATAACTTGGTCTAAAATATTTACATTTTATTTTTGTAACATCATAAATAATATCATTTGTTTTTTTGATTTCTTCTAATACCTTAGTATTTTTATATTTAGTAGACCATATATGATTATAAGTATGATTACCAATTTCATTATTAATAGTTATATATTTAACATCTTCTTTAAATTTTTCTATTTTATTTCCTACTAAAAAAAATGTGGCATTATAATTATATTTATCTAATAAATCAATTATTTTTTTAGTATAAATAGAAGGGCCATCATCAAAAGTAAGTGCTACAGTTTTAAAATTGGTAAAATATGTAATATTATTAGTTTTTGTCATAAATATAAAAAAAGTAATTATGAAAAATAATATTTTTTTCATATTATCACCATTAAATTATATACAACTTAATTAATTTTTAGAATATTAATAAGTGAGGTGAGTAATGTGGAAAATTTATTTCCTTCTAATCTAGTTGAACTTTTAACAATTAGTGTTGCTTTTAGTTTTATTATAATGTCTCTTATCCAAAAATTAAAAAAAATAACTATAATAAATAGAGATATACATATTATAATCCTAAATTTAATTTTTTCTTTTGCACTATCAGTTCCATTTGTAAAATACTTTTATAACTTAACTACTTATGATGGACTTTGGGTAGGTTTATTTACATTTATTGGAGCACCAACATTATATAAAGTTTTTAAGAATCAAAAAGTAATTACATATCATCCAGAATCATTAAATGATACTATAACAATACCAATTTCTAAAGAAATAAAATACGATAAATAGTACACAAACAAATGTTTGATTTTTGTTCTAAAAAACTATTGACTATCTACTTAGTTATAGTATAATTAGATTTAGAAAGAGGTATTGTATGACAGTTAATGAAGAACATAAAATAGTAATAAATGTTATAAAACGTAATGGGAAAAAAGTTAATTTTGATGCATCAAAGATTGCTATATCTATACAAAAAGGATTTGATAGTATAGAAGGTAAATATAATGAAACAGATGTTCAAAATGTATTTCAATCTGTTTTAAAAAGAATAAAAAAAGATTATGTAGACAAAGATAAAATTAAAATTGAAGAAATTCAAAATTTAATTGAAGAAGAATTGAAAAATAAAAAATATGATGATGTTTATGAATCGACAAAAAATTATCGAGAAAGAAGAAATCAATCTCGTTTACTATTTGTTGAAGAAAAGAAAATGCATAAATTTTTAAAAACTTTGGAAAGTTTAGGTTTAAAATCTGCTCATGAAGAAGATGCAAAAAGAGAAAATGCTAATGTTGACGGCGATACAGCAATGGGAACAATGTTACAATATGGTAGTACTGTATCAAAAGAATTTGCTAAATCATATTTAATGAAGAAAAAATTTGCTGATGCACATGATTCGGGTGATATACATATTCATGATTTGGATTTTATGCCAATGGGGACTACAACATGTTTACAAATAGATTTAAATAAACTATTTAAAAATGGTTTTTCTACCGGTCATGGATTTATAAGAGAACCTAATGATATTATGTCTTATAGTGCCCTAGCTGCGATTGCAATTCAAGCTAATCAAAATGATCAACATGGTGGTCAAGCTATTCCTGCGTTTGATTATTATTTAGCGCCTGGAGTACTTAAAACATATAAAAAACAATTAAAACAAACTATGTATGATTTACTTGATTATTCTGGATTTTTAACATTTATCAATTTTGATAAATTTGTAGAAAAAATAAATAAATTAAATTCTGTAGAATTTGATGAAAATGATTTTGATAAACTATGTAAAAATTCAGATGAAGTAAAAAGAATTGTTAGAATTTCTAAAGAAAAAGCATTACAAAAAACAGATCGAATTACATATCAAGCAATGGAAGCATTTATTCATAATTTAAATACAATGCATTCAAGAGCTGGAGCACAAGTTCCATTTTCATCAATTAATTTTGGTACTGACACAAGTGCTGAAGGTAGAATGATAATAAAAAATTATTTACTTGCTTTAGATGCTGGTTTAGGTCATAATGAAACTCCAATTTTTCCTATCTCAATATTCAAAGTAAAAGAGGGAGTTAATTATAATCAAGAAGATAAAAATTATGATTTATTTAAACTTGCATGCGAAGTTTCTGCCAAAAGATTATTTCCTAACTTTTCCTTTATAGATTCTCCTTTTAACTTGGAATATTATAAAGAAGGAGATTATAATACTGAAGTTGGTTATATGGGGTGTCGTACTAGAGTTTTAGCTAATGTTGCTGATAAAGATAAATGTGTTACTGCTGGGCGTGGTAATTTATCGTTTACTTCGATTAATTTACCTAGATTAGGTATTAAACATGGTATAGCAACTAAAGAACGTAAAGTTGCTGATATGGAAGGCTTTTATAAAGAACTTGATGAATTACTTGAACTTGTTAAAGATCAACTTTTAGAAAGGTTTGAAATTCAATGTAATAAAAGAGTATATAATTTCCCATTTCTAATTGGAGAAGGATTATGGTTAGATAGTGAAAAGTTAAAACCTACTGATAAATTGAGACGAGTTTTAAAACATGGTACATTGACTGTTGGATTTATAGGTCTTGCTGAATGTTTAAAGGCCTTAATAGGTAAGCATCATGGTGAGAGTGAAGAAGCTCAAAAACTTGGTTTAGAAATTATAGGTCATATGAAAGATAAAATGGATGAGTATGCTTTAAAATATAATTTAAATTTTGGTGTTATTGCAACTCCTGCTGAAGGATTATCAGGAAGATTTACGAGAATTGATAAAGCTATTTATGGAAATTTAAAAGGTATTACAGATAGGGAATATTATACTAATTCATTTCATGTACCAGTTTATTATAATATTTCAGCTGCTAAAAAGATTCATTTAGAAGCTCCTTATCATGCACTTACTTTAGCAGGTCATATTACATATATTGAACTAGATGGTGATACAGCCTCAAATGTTAAGGCATTTGAAAAAATTGTTAGAATAATGAAAGAAGAAGGTATTGGTTATGGTGCTATTAACCATCCTGTAGATAGAGATCCTGTTTGTGGATATGTAGGAGTTATTGGTGATGTTTGCCCTAAATGTGGAAGAAAAGCAGGAGAACCAGTAAGTGTAGAAAAATTAAAAGAATTAGGTTGTAATATAAAATAGGAGAGTAATTTATGAAAAAAGTTAAATGTGAAGAAGTAAAAAAAGAAAAAGAAGTTGGCGAAGGAGTAGGATTTGAAAGAATTCGTCGTATAACAGGATATTTAGTAGGTACTGTTGATCGTTTTAATAATGGTAAACGTGCTGAAGAACATGATAGAGTTAAACATTCTATAAATGGAAATTAGATTAGCAGCACCTCTACAATATGATAGTATTGTTGATGGTGAAGGAATGAGAATAGTACTTTGGACTCAGGGATGTCCTCATAATTGTATAGGATGTCATAATCCTAGTACTCATTCTTTTAAAGACGGATTTTTAACAAATACAGAAGATATTATTAAAGATTTATCTGAAAATATTAAATATCATGATGGTATTACATTATCTGGAGGAGACCCTTTTATTCAAGCAAAAGCTGTTAACGAAATAGCATCTTATATTAAATCAGAAGGTAAAGATGTTTGGGCATATACTGGATATGATTTTGAGCAATTACTTAAATCAAACAATAAAGATATAAATAATTTACTTAGTAATATAGATGTTCTTGTTGATGGTAAGTTTATTCTAGAAGAATTTAGTATGGATTTATATTATAGAGGTTCTAGAAATCAAAGAATAATAGATGTTAAAAAAAGCTTAAAATATGATAAAGTTATATTAATAGATAAATATATGAAAGAAAAAAATAATAAAAGTAAATATGAGAAAAAAGATTATATTTTTGTATAATATATTCTTTTTTTCATATATATTACTATGAAAAAAAGAATGCATTTAAGAAAAAAACATTACATAAACAAGATAGGAATGATTATCATTCTTATTTCCATATTAGTTTTTTTTAGTTTATATAGGTTAAACAAAAAAACTATGCCTTTAATTATTCATTATGGTGAAGTACAAGCAAAAAAATTATCTAGTTTAGTTATTAGTAAATCTATTACTAATGAAGATATCAATAATATTGATTTTGAAAATTTATTTATAATAAATGAAAATACTATAGATATGAATCCGGTTGAAGTTAATCGAATAATTTTTAATTTAACTACTAAAATTCAAAATAATTTAATTTTAATTGAAAAAGGTAAAATAAAAGAACTAGATTTTTATAATGATTTAAAAAATGAATATAATAGCAATTTTGGTGGTAATGGTATTATTTATGAAGTTCCTATTGGAACTTTTTTTAGTAATTCGTTTTTTTCTAATCTTGGTCCTAAGATTCCAATAAAATTTAGTTTAATAGGTAATATAAGTGCTAAATTAGAAAGTGAAGTCAAAAATTATGGTATTAATAATGCTATTGTTGAAATATATATTAAATTTAATCTACAAGAACGTATTATTATTCCTTTTAAAAGTAAAGATATTACTATAAATGATAAACTGCCTATTGCTTTAAAAATAATAAATGGTAGTGTTCCTAATTATTATAATAACCCAATAACATAAAATCGTGATATAATAATGTTGAGGTGAAATAAATGGCTAAAAATAAGAAAAATAAATTTAAACTTAGATATGTTTTAATTTTAATTATTCTTGTTTCAGCATCTTTTGCATTTTATAAATTTTTTCCAGAAAAATTTAACAAAATTAATAATAACAAAATTTATAATGGATATTTAAAATCGGATAAGTATGAAGTTGAATTGATGGAAAAAAATGATACAACAAAGACTAAAAAATTTATAAGAGGAACTAAAATTAAATATTTTGAAAAGAAAATATCTGTTGACGAAGTATTATACACAGAAGTTAAAATAAATAATGATCATTATCTAATTAGTGATGATTATATAACAAATAAATATGAAGAAGTTGTGGGAGAAAAAACTAGATATGTAAGAACTAGTACTACTATATATAAAGAAAAGGATAAATTAGATATTAGTGGTTTTTATAAAAAAGGTGAGGAAATTAACATTATTGGATTTGATAGATTAAATGATGATGGTAGTGTTAATATGTATAAAACAGAAAAAGGATATGTATATTCAAAATATTTAGAAGAACTTTTAGATGTTGCAAATAAAAATTATGATCCTAATGGATTATATTTAACACATGCATCGCGAGGTGATTCATATGGTGGGGGTAGTGCTGATAATTTAGATTATTACCCTGTAGACAAACCTAATTTTGAAAATAACAAATTATTAGATAATGCCAAAACACTATATCTAAATTGTGGAGTATTAAATAATATAGATGCTTATATTAATTTAGCTAAAAATACAGGTATTAATGCATTTGTAGTAGATATCAAGGAAAATACTATTCCTTCATATAAGTCTGATGTTATGAAAGAATATAGTCCTACTGCATACAATAAAGCAGTATATTCGAAAGAGGATTATAAAAATATTATTAAAAAACTAAAAGATAATGGTTTTTATGTAATAGGGCGTATTACTACATTTAAAGATAGTGATTATATTAATGATCATCCTGAGGATGCAATAACTAGTACAAGTACAGGTACACCATTTCTTCATAATGGTTCTTACTGGCCTAGTGCTTTTGTTAGAAGAGTGTGGGAATATAATGTTAAACTTGCAGTTGAATCAGTTAAAGATATTGGATTTAATGAAATACAATTTGATTATATGAGATTTCCTGATAGAAGTTATACAATTGAAAAAAATGGATTAGTTGATATGCATAATATATATGGTGAAACTAAGGCACAAGCATTACAATCATTCTTATTTTATGCAACAGATGCTATTCATGATGCTAATGCATATGTTTCTGTTGATGTATTTGGTGAATCTTCAAATCAATATGTTACTGCTTATGGTCAATATTGGCCTGCTATATCTAATGTAGTAGATGTTATAAGTGCAATGCCTTATCCAGATCATTTTAATAATAATCAATATGGTCTTGTAACTCCATGGACTGAACCATACAGACTAATGTCTACTTGGGCTAGAGAAGCTAGTTTAAGACAAAAAGAGATTCCTACTCCTGCTATTGCAAGAACATGGATTCAAGCATATGATGCAATAAAACAACCATATAATAAATATGGTCCTGAAGAAATAAGAGCTGAAATTAAGGGACTTAATGATGGTGGTCTTACCGGTGGATTTATTACTTGGAATGGAAGTTCAAATATAAATAAATATCAATATATTAGTACAGGATGGTAGATATGAAAAAAGTTAAAATAAATAATATAGAATATGAACTTATTAAAAACTATAAAGATGGATTTGATGAATCAGCCGTTAGTGAACTTATAACTGATTATTATGATTCGTATAATTATATTTTAGGTGATTGGGCTTATGGTAAACTTCGTTTAAAAGGGTTTTGTGAAAAAGATAATAAAATATTTAATGATCTTAATGATTATAATAAAATAGATGAGTATATCACTAATTATTGTGCTTATGAGTGTAGACATTTTATCATTAAAAAAATCTAGTTTTTCTAGATTTTTTTTCAATTTGACAAAAATTATTTTTTAACATATAATAGGCAACAGTGTAAAAAAAACACAAAGAAGGAGCAGTATTTATGAGTACTAAAGTATTAGAAAAAAATATAAGTTTAGAAACATTAATTAGTATATTTACAATTGACAAAGGTGAAATAAAAGTTTTACTAGAACGTGTTAATGATGAACCATATAAAGGATATTGGATGATTCCTAACACACCACTATATAAAGACATGACTATAGAAGAAAACTTATTAAGTTATGTTAATGAAGAACTTGGTTTATGTAATATATCATTAGATCAAAACAAAATATTTAGTGATGAATTGGTAAATGATATTCGTAAAATATCTATAAGTTATAATGGTTTAATTGATAGTAAAACAATAGAATTAAAAAAATCAGAAATAAATAATAAAGAATTACATTGGTTTTTAATTAATGAAATACCTAAAATGGCTTATGATCATGAGAGAATAATTAATTGTAGTATCAAAACATTAAAGAAAAAAATTAAAAATACTGAAATGTTAAAATTATTATTTCCAAGTGATTTTACATTACCTGAATTACAAAAAATATTTGAGCTTATTTTAGGCCAAGAATTAGATCGTAGAAATTTTAGAAAAAAATTAATTAGTTTAGATTTAATTGAAGATACAAATGAATTTAATATAGGTTGTAACGGTAGACCTGCTAAATTATATCGTTTTAAAGATGATATTAAAGAAATAGACATATTTTAAGGAGTTGATTAATATGAACAATAAGGGGTTTGGTATTCCACATGTTTTAGCTTTTGCTGTATTTGTTTTTGTGGTTGTTTATGTTTTTTATTCTTTTACTTTATCAATAGGTAATGCTTTTTCTAATAGTGGTGTTAAAAATTATAAAAATGTATATAGAAAATATCTTAATTCATCTGCTTTAGTTGTTCCTAATAATCAAGTTAGTAATTCTGAATCCCAAGATGGAATGAGTTATGTTGATATGGAACTTAAAATAGCTGATGCTACAAAGACTTTTATGTCTAGAAAGCATTTAAGTATTAATAAAGATGAAAACTATTATGTTAGTTTACCTAAATTACAATCTGAAGAATTAGTTCCAGCTTTAACAGATCCAGTATATAAGGCAGTAAATTGTAAGGGTTATGGTAAGGTTGTTAATGCAGAAGATTCTACAATATATAAAGGATATGTAATGTGTGGTAATAGTTATAAAACTATCGGATTTGATGAAAAATATGCTGAATAAAAGTACTAGTTTTAGTACTTTTTATTTTTGTTAAAAAAGTGTTGACAATAGGTGGTCAAAGTGGTAATATATTCTTGCATTCAATGTTTAGTTTGCCTCGGCAAATTATTTAAAATATTGAAAATGAAACACCTGGATGTGTGTAAAGAGAGGAGGACCAAAGATGCCTACTATTAATCAATTAGTTAGAAAAAGAAGAAGTGACAAGGTTAGAAAAAGTAAATCTCCAGTTTTAGGAATTGGATACAATAGTAAAGAAAAGAAACAAACTAACCAAAATTCTCCACAAAAACGTGGTGTTTGTACTCGTGTTGGTACTATGTCACCTAAAAAACCTAACTCAGCATTAAGAAAATATGCTCGTGTTAGATTAAGTAATGGTATGGAAGTAACAGCTTATATCCCTGGAGAAGGACATAACTTACAAGAACACAGCGTAGTATTATTACGTGGTGGACGTGTTAAAGACTTAATCGGGGTTAGATATCACATTGTACGTGGTACTATGGATACTGCTGGTGTTGAAAAACGCCGTCAAGCTCGTTCTAAATATGGTGCTAAAAAACCTAAATAATAAATTATAAGTGTTTTAATATAAATTGAGAGGAGGAATATTATGCGTAAAAGACGTGCAGTTAAGAGAGATGTATTACCAGATCCAATATATAATTCAAAACTTGTTACTAAATTAGTAAACAGAATTATGTTAGATGGTAAAAAAGGTGTAGCTCAAACTATCCTTTATGATGCTTTCGATATGATTAAAGAAAAAACTGGTGAAGAACCAATGGCTGTTTATGAAAAAGCATTAGAAAACATAAAACCAGCTTTAGAAGTTAAATCTCGCCGTGTTGGTGGTGCTAACTACCAAGTACCTATCGAAGTAAGACCTGATCGTAGTGAAGCTCTAGCTTTAAGATGGTTAGTAAATTATGCTCGTTTAAGAGGTGGACATTCAATGGCTGAAAATTTAGCTAATGAAATTATTGATGCATCAAATGGTGTTGGTGCAGCATGCAAAAAACGTGAAGATACTCATCGTATGGCTGAAGCTAATAAAGCATTCGCTCATTATAGATGGTAATAATATTAGAAAGGAAAACTTTTTATGGCAAGAGAATATAGTTTAGAGAATACTCGTAATCTTGGTATAATGGCACATATCGATGCAGGTAAAACTACTTGTACTGAACGTGTGTTATTCCATACTGGTAAAATCCATAAAATAGGTGAAACACATGATGGTGCTTCACAAATGGACTGGATGGAACAAGAACAAGAACGTGGTATAACTATTACATCTGCAGCAACTACTGCATACTGGAAAGGTCATAGATTTAATATTATCGATACTCCAGGACACGTAGACTTTACTGTAGAAGTTTCAAGATCACTTCGTGTACTAGATGGTGCTGTTGCATTACTAGATGCACAAGCTGGTGTTGAACCACAAACTGAAACTGTTTGGCGTCAAGCAACTGAATTTAAAGTTCCTCGTATGATTTTCTGTAACAAGATGGATAAAATGGGTGCTAGCTTTGAATACAGTTTAAGTACAATTGATAGTCGTTTAGGTGTTAATGCTAAACCTATCGAATGGCCAATTGGTGCTGAAAACGAATTTAATGGAATTATTGACTTAGTTAATATGGTTGCTTATCATTATGATGGAAAACCAGAAGAAAATCCAACTATAATTGATATTCCTGAAGATTTAAAAGCAACAGCTGAAGAAAAACGTATTGAGTTAATTGAAGCTGTAGCTGAATTTGATGAAGAATTAATGGAAAAATACCTTGCTGACGAAGAAGTATCTGTTGATTTAATCAAAAGAGCTATTCGTAAAGGTACATTAGCTGTAGAATTCTTCCCAGTATTATGTGGTACTGCACTTGGTAATACTGGTGTTAAATTATTACTAGATGCTGTTGTTGATTATATGCCATCTCCAGTTGATATCGAATCTATTAAAGGTGTTGATTTAAATGGAAATGAAATTGAAAGACATCCATCTGATAAAGAACCATTCTCAGCATTAGCTTTCAAAGTTATGACTGATCCATTTGTTGGAAAATTAACATTCTTTAGAGTTTACTCTGGTGTATTAAATAGTGGTTCTTATATTTTAAATGCTACAAAAGGTACAAAAGAAAGAATCGGACGTATTCTTCAAATGCATGCTAATAACAGAACTGAAATTTCTGAAGTATACACAGGAGATATCGCTGCTGCTGTAGGTTTAAAAAATACTACTACAGGAGATACTCTTTGTGATGAAAAGAATCCATGTATTCTTGAATCTATGGAATTCCCAGAACCAGTTATTGAATTAGCTGTTGAACCTAAATCAAAAGGTGACCAAGATAAAATGGCACTTGCATTACAAAAACTAGCTGAAGAAGATCCTACTTTTAGAGCTAGAACTGATCATGAAACTGGTCAAACTGTTATCGCTGGTATGGGTGAACTTCACCTTGATATCATCGTTGACAGAATGAAAAGAGAATTCAATGTTGAAGCAAACATTGGTAAACCTCAAGTTTCTTATCGTGAAACTCTTACTCAAGCAGCTGATTGTGAAGGTAAGTATGTTAAACAATCTGGTGGTCGTGGACAATACGGACACGTTTGGATCAAATTTGAACCAAATCCAGATAAAGGTTATGAATTCGTTGATGCAGTTGTTGGTGGTGTAGTTCCTCGTGAATACATTCCAGTTACTGATAAAGGATTACAAGATGCTATGAAAACTGGTGTCTTAGCTGGATATCCATTAGTTGATGTTAAAGCAACATTATTCGATGGATCATATCATGATGTAGACTCTAATGAAATGGCATTCAAAATTGCTGCAAGTTTTGCATTAAAAGAAGCAGCTAAAAAATGTAAACCAGTATTACTTGAACCAATTATGAAAGTACAAGTAATTGTTCCTGATGAATATCTAGGAAATGTTATGGGAGACATTACTTCACGTCGTGGACGTCCACTTGGACAAGAATCAAGAGGAAATGCT
>JALERC010000018.1 GCA_022763805.1 Mycoplasmatota bacterium
AATTCCGCTAGTTTAATTGGATTTACAAATGATAATAAACTACTTTTAATAAATGCTACTGCTGAAGAAGCAATTAAAAAAGGAATGCGTGATGCATTAGAATTTGGACCATTCTTAATAGTTAATGGTAAAAGAATTGATAATAATGATGCAGTTGGAGGATTTAGAAGAGCAGCTCGTGTTGCTATTGCTCAGAGAAAAGATGGTATTGTTCTTTTCTTAGTAACTGAAGGTAATCATTCATCAGGTCCTACTATGGGAGATATTACAGATACATTATTAAATTATGGTGCATATAATGCAGCCAATTTGGATGGTGGTGCATCAAGTCAACTTGCTATTAACGGAGAATTAATTAATAATCCTAAAAATATTTATGGTCAAACTGTTGTAGGTGGAAGATCAGTAGTTAGTGGATTTGGACTTATTCCATAAGAATGTAAGTATTAATTCCGTATAGTTCGTTTAATGGATCATAAAATATCATAGTTTTTAATGGCTTATATGATAATATTCCAAAAATAGTATATATTAAAACTATAATTATAAAAGAGATAAAATTAGAATATTTAATTTTATCTTTTTTTATGATGAAATATGAAATCTTTTGTGATATCATAATTACTATGAGCATGACGGATATTGCAATAATAAAGTTCTCTTTAAAAAGAATATATAACGGGGTATAAATAATAATTAACAAAAATATGGATACGATACTTGCAATTGTATTTCCAAGTAGGAAATTATTATTTAAATTTTTATTTTTTATTAAATAAATTAGCGTATATATTAATGTAGATGTTGGGATAATTTTTGTATGTTCCCATATACTTTCGTTTATTGGAAATAATATTGTTATTATAGGATTTCTAATATATTTAAATACATTATGACTAATAAAACATAAGACAAAAATATATAAAATAGATTTAAATTTTTGCATATTTTTACCTCTTTCTTTTAATAATATGCAAAAAAAATATAAAAATATTAAATTTTTTTGAAAAAAAAAAGGAAATTTAAAAGTTTTATCGTATATTATAAGTAGGGAGTATGATATTATGAAACAGATTGAGCCAGACAAAATATTAGAAATACGTAATAGCATAGACATAGTTGATGTAATTAGTAACTATGTTTCCTTAACACCAAGAGGGAAAAACTTCTTTGGTGTTTGTCCATTTCATAATGATTCAAATCCTAGTATGAGTGTTGCTAAGGATAAACAAATATACAAATGTTTTTCTTGTGGTGCAGCTGGGAATGTTTTTGATTTTATTCAAAATTATGAAAATATCTCGTTTATTGAAACACTTAAAAAATGTGCAGATATGGCAAATATACCATTAGATATTAAAATATCAAATAATGATGCTATATATGATAAACACAAAAATTTATATGATATTTATGAAAATAGTACCAAATTTTATCATAATATTTTAAAAAGTGTTGAAGGTAGACAAGCAAGAGAATATTTAGAATCTAGGCAAATTAATGATGATGTTATTAATACATTTAGAATTGGATTATCTTTAAAAAATAGAGGTATGTTAACTAAGTTTTTAACAAATAATAACTATAACAAAAAAGATATGTTAGATAGTGGTTTAATACTTGATAATGAAAAAGGTACTTATGATATTTATGCAAATAGAATTATGTTTCCTTTAGAAGATTTACATGGTCGAATTGTTGGATTTAGTGGACGTATATACAACGAAGATGATAATTCTAAGTATATTAATACTAGAGAAACTGAAATATTCAAAAAAGGCGAAACCTTATATAATTATGAACGTGCTAGTTTAAGTGCAAGAAATGATGGTTATGTAATTGTCATGGAAGGTTTTATGGATGTTATTAGAGCATATACTATTGGGATAAAAAATGTAATAGCAACTATGGGAACTTCTGTTACTGAAAAACAGGCTAATGTTATAAAACGTATGGCAAAAGAAGTGTATTTATGTTTTGATGGTGATAATGCTGGTATGAAGGCTACTAATGCATGTATTAGGGAATTAGAACGTCTTGGGGTTAGTCCTAAAGTTATTAGATTAGAAGATGATATGGATCCTGATGAATACATAAAAAAAATGGGCGAAGAAAAGTTTAGAGAACATATCAAAAATGCTATGTCTAGTTTAGATTTTAAGTTATTATATCTTAAAAAGAATTATAATTTAAATGATTCAAATGATGTTGCTTTATATACTGAGGAATGTATTAAATTATTAAATCAATTCGATAATGAATATAAGCGTGAATTAGCATTATCTAAGTTAACTAGTGATACAGGTTTTGATTTAGAATTTTTAAGAAGTAAATTAAAACCAATTGTCACTGATACAATTGAAGATAAAATTGATAAAATTAGGCCTATTGAACCACAATATAAACAAGTTGGTTTAAATAGATACGAGAAAGCTCAAATTAATTTAATTTATTATATGTTACATTCTAAAGAAGCAATTGCTATTTATAATAAAAGAGTTTCACATATGCCTAATAAAAAGTATCGTATGCTGGCACGAGAAATTAGTGGATTTTATTATAAATATAAAAAAATTAATATTGCTGATTTTATGATTTATACTGAAAAAGATAAAGAGATGAATGATACACTTCATTTTATTATGAATCAAAATTTACGAGATGAAGTTGACATTAATGAATTAATTGATTATACGAATGTTATAAGGGAGTATAATATTGATGCTAAAATAAATTATCTTCATCAAGTTATGAAAGAAAAAAATGATATTGAATCTAAAACAAAAATATTTGATCAAATATATGAATTGGTAAGAGAAAGATGCGAAATTAAATATAGATAGGGGATATATTATGCGTGAAATTAAAAGTTTTGAAGAAAGAAAAGAAGAACTTGTAAAATTAGGTAAAGAATCTGGGTTTATTACTTATGAACAATTAGCTAATGTTTTAAAAGGTCTTGAATTAGATAGTGATTCATTAGATGAATTATATAACGTATTTAGTGAAAATAATATTGCTGTAGTATCTGAAGAAGATGCTAATAAAGATGGGGAATCAAAACAAGATGAAATTATTCTTGATGATGATATTTTAACTAAAGACTTAAATATTAACGATCCTGTTAGAATGTATTTAAAAGAAATTGGGCAAATTAAACTTTTAACAATGGAAGAAGAATTAGAACTTGCTGATAGAATTATGGCTGGTGATCAAGAAGCCAAAACAATTTTAGCAGAAGCTAATTTACGTTTAGTTGTTAGTATTGCAAAACGTTATGTTGGACGTGGAATGTTATTTTTAGACTTAATTCAAGAGGGAAATATTGGTTTAATGAAATCTGTTGAAAAATTTGATGTTGGTAAAGGATTTAAGTTTTCGACATATGCTACTTGGTGGATTAGACAAGCAATTACTCGTGCAATAGCTGACCAAGCTAGAACAATTCGTGTTCCAGTACATATGGTTGAAACAATTAATAAATTGGCTCGTATTCAAAGACAAATGACACTTGAATTAAACCGTGAACCTAGTGAAGAAGAATTAGCTGAAAAAATGGGTACTTCAGTTGAAAAGATTAGAGAAATTTATAAAATTAGTCAAGAACCAGTTAGTTTAGAAACTCCAATTGGTGAAGAAGATGATTCACATTTAGGTGATTTTGTTCCAGATGAAAGAAATATGAGTCCTGAGGAGTATGCTACTAACGAAATGTTAAAAGATGAAATTTCAGAAGTTTTATTAACACTTACTGAAAGAGAAGAAAAAGTTATTAGATTAAGATTTGGACTTGAAGATGGTAAATCTAGAACATTAGAAGAAGTAGGTCAAATGTTTGGTGTTACTCGTGAACGTATCAGACAAATTGAAGCAAAAGCTTTAAGAAAATTACGTCATCCATCTCGTTCAAGAAAATTAAAAGATTATATGGTGGAATAATATGTTTTCAAAAAGATTATTAGAAATAGCCAGTTTAGTTCCAGTACACAGTACTGTAGTTGATGTTGGCTGTGATCATGGATTGCTTGATATTTATTTAACTCTACATCGTAATTGTAAATGTACAGCTAGTGATATAAATGAGAATTGCTTAAAAAGTGCAAGAGAAAATATCAAAAAATATTCTTTAGTAGATAAAATTAAAGTTGTAAAATCAGATGGATTAAATGATGTTAAATATAATAAAACTGATTATATTATAATTGCTGGTATGGGAACAAATACTATTTTAAGAATTTTAGAGAATCATGATGTTGAAAATATAATAGTTCAAACTAATACAGATTTATTTGACTTTAGAGAAGCTATTACAGATAATTATATTATTGAAGATGAAATAGTTGTTAAAGAAAAAGGTATATATTATGTAATAATGAAGTTAAAAAAAGGTTATAAAAACTACAAATATGAAGATTATATTGTAGGACCTATAATTAAACAAAAAGATGAATATCTAGAATATAGAAAATTTTTATTACAAAAATATACTGATATTTATAATAATATTCCAGCAAGTAATATTAATAAAAAATTAGAATTTAGATTAATTGTCAAGTCAATAAAAAAATACTGTTAAAAGTATTTTTTTTTACATAAAAAATACAGGTTTATTATCTACAAAATCTGTTTTTTTAATTTCTACTTTTTTTTCAACATTGTTTATAGTTGGCGTTTCTACTTTTTTAAATTCATTCATTACTTTAAACATTGTTCGAGCATTATTTAATATTGGTTTTGCTTGTTTTATAATAGGTATTGTTTGATTAATTACATTTAAGGTTTTAGATGTATTAGCAATAACGCTTTGTAGATTTATACCTCCAAATAGGGTGGAGAATAAACCTTTTGGAGCAACTGTTGTTGGTACTCCATAAAAGTATGGATTATAATTCATATTTACTCCTTTCAATAATATTATATGAAAAAAACTATAAATTAGTTCAATTTACAGTTTTTAATTATAATAATAAGATACAACAAAGTATGCATAATTAATAATTTAAAAGAAGTTATTGTAATAACTCCTTTTAATATTCAACATATCCTTCCTCACCTTCAATTTTACTATTAATTTTTAAAATTCGATAATATCCATCTTTAAATTCAAGAGTAAAATGTTTATTTAGTGATAATTCATATTCATTATTTTCATTTAAACTAAATTCTTCAACTTTTAGTTTTACTATATTTTCTTCATAATATAATTCTGTTATTTCATATTTTTTAAATCCACAACTTGTTGATTTCCAACTAATTGTATAGCCATTATTTTTCTTTTTTATACTAAAGTTATCATCTTCTTTTGAAATATCTATATCTTTAACGCCAAAGTATTTATATGTTATCTTATTTGCTTCTTCTTGTGTTATATCATAACTAGAAATATTATTTCCTTTATTTTTTTTAATATAATACATTGCTACAATAGTACCATAATCATCTTTAAAATTTGCTTTATCAATTAATCTATTTCCTTGGCAAAAATTAAATGGTTCAAGATATTCTAAGAAATATTTATTATCTCTTTCGACCATTTCCATTGATTCATTTTTGTACGATTCATCGATATATTTTATTTTAATATCATAAATATTATAATTTTCTTCATTATATCTTAAATAAAATATTTTTTCACCTATAACTTTTGTATCAGTAGTATTTCCTTGATAAATATCATATTTAACTGTTACTTCATTATCGTTATAAGTTACATCGCTAATCTTATAAGAATCATATCCGAAATCAACTGGATTAATATCAATTTTATATGTATTTTGTAGTTTTTTTACTTGAAATAATTCTTTTGTTTCATCTGTTTCTTTTAAATCAAAGTTACTAATATTAAAATATTTAAAAACTATATTTTCAATTTTTTCTCTTGAAATTGTAAATGTATTTGCTGATTTATCTTCTAAATTTTGATAATAATATAATACGGCAAATTTAGAATAATCTTCTTCATCAATATTTTCAAAATATCCGATTTTTTTCCCAAATGAACTATTAAAAGTATATAAATAATTATCAAAGAATTCAGTACTTTCTTCTTTAATTTGATTTTCTTTGTTTTTATTTATTACTTTTATTACTATAGATGCTAAAAGTCCTACAATACACAAAACTATTATCGCACATAATATATTTATTATTTTTTTCTTATTATCTTCCATAACTACCTCTTTCTATCATAAAAATTATATCATTTATATATTCTTTTTACAATAAGTATGTTTTTTATAAAAAAACACTTGAAAAATAAAGCAAATTAGTGTATTATTTTAATAGTGCTTTCACTTGGAATGAAAATCTCCAATTTATCCTAGGTGATTGTGAATATAAATGAGAGGAGAAATATTATGGCATTAAATAAAGAAGTTAAACAAGAAATTATCAAAAAATATGCTAGAACTGAAGGAGATACTGGATCTGCTGAAGTACAAATTGCTATTTTAACTGAAGAAATTAAAACTTTAACTGAACATTTAAAAGAACACAAACATGATTTCCATTCAAGAAGAGGTCTTCTTAAAAAAGTTGGTCAAAGAAGAAGTCTATTAAACTACTTATTAAAAGAAGATGTAACTCGTTACAGAGAAATCGTTAAATCTTTAGGTTTAAGAAAATAATTAATAATTATGGTAGGCACTCTTTTTCGAGTGTCTTTATTTTTTTTATAGGAGGTATGTATGAAGAAAATTTTTGAATTAGATTTCAGAGGAAGAAAATTGGTTGTAGAACACGGTGAACTCGCTAAACAAGCTAGTGGAGCTGTACTTGTTAGATATGGTGATACTGTAGTACTTTCTACTTCAGTAGTTTCTAAAAATGCTAATATTTTGTCTGATTTCTTCCCATTAATGGTTTTATATCAAGAAAAACTATATTCGGTAGGTAAAATCCCTGGTGGATTTATTAAAAGAGAAGCTAGACCTAGTGAAGCTGCTACTTTAGCTGCTCGTATGATTGATAGACCAATGAGACCATTATTCCCTGAAGGGTTTAGAAATGAAGTTCAAGTGGTAAATACAATATTATCGGTTGATCAAGATAATTTACCTGAATTAACTGCTATGTTTGGTTCATCATTATGTACATGTATTTCTAAAATTCCTTTTGATGGTCCTATTGCTGGTGTTAAAGTTGGTCGTATTAATGGAGAATTCATTATTAATCCAACAGTTGAACAAGCTGCACTATCAGATATTGATTTAACTGTAGCAGGAACTAAAGAAGCTATTAATATGGTTGAAGCAGGTGCTAAAGAAGTTAGTGAAGATGACATGTTAGAAGCTTTAATGTTTGGTCATGAAGCAATTAAAGAATTAGTCGCATTCCAAGAAGATATCATCAAAGAAATTGGTGTAGAAAAAATGGAATACGAAACATTAGAAATATCTGATGAATTAAAAGAAGAAGTTACAAACATGGTTTCTGATAAAATTAATAACGCATTAAGAATTAAAGATAAATTAGAAAAATATGCAGAACTTGAGAGAGTAAAAGAAGAATGTGTAGCTTATTATGAAGAAAAATATAATGACTTAGATAAAGATGAATTAACTGTTCTTACAACTAAAGTAAGATTAGTAATGGAATCTATTGAATATGATTTATTTAGAAAAATTGTAGTTAATGAACATACACGTGCAGATGGTCGTGCTATGGATGAAATTAGACCATTATCTACAGATATTGATTTACTTCCAAGAACCCATGGTAGTGCATTATTCACTCGTGGACAAACTCAAAGTTTAAGTGTTACTACACTTGGTGCTTTAGGTGAACATCAAATTTTAGATGGCCTTGGTATTGAAGATGAAAAAAGATTTATGTTACATTACAATTTCCCACAATTCTCAGTAGGGGAAACAGGAAGATATGGTGCTCCTGGTAGACGTGAAATAGGTCATGGTGCTTTAGGTGAAAGAGCCTTACTACAAGTAATTCCATCTGAAGAAGAATTCCCTTATACAATTCGTGTTGTATCTGAAATTTTAGAAAGTAATGGATCTTCATCACAAGCTAGTATTTGTGCAGGATGTATGTCATTAATGGCAGCAGGTGTACCTATTAAAGCTCCTGTTGCTGGTATTGCAATGGGTTTAATTACAAATGGTGATGATTATACTATTTTAACAGATATTCAAGGTATGGAAGATCATTTAGGAGATATGGATTTTAAAGTTGCTGGTACTAAAGATGGTATTTGCGCTTTACAAATGGATATTAAGATTAAAGGTATTACAAGAGAAATATTTAAAGAAGCTTTAGCACAAGCAAAAAAAGCTAGATTAGAAATTTTAGAAGTTATTAAAGCTCAAATTCCAGAACCTAGAAAAGAAGTGTCTAAATATGCTCCAAAAACTGTAACATTTACAATTGATCCTAATCGTATTAAAGAAGTTATCGGTAAAGGTGGAGAAAC
>JALERC010000052.1 GCA_022763805.1 Mycoplasmatota bacterium
TCAAATGGAGCAAGTGATGGGAATCGAACCCACGTCTCAGCCTTGGCAAGGCCGCGTACTAGCCGTTGTACTACACCTGCGATTGGAGGGCCCGACCGGATTTGAACCAGCGATCAGGGAGTTGCAGTCCCATGCCTTACCACTTGGCTACAGGCCCATCATTAACAGCGCAATTAAATTATAACAAATAATTAGCTGTAATGCAAGGTTTTTAAAGAAAAAAAGTAAATATTTCTATTTACTTTCTGAATTTAATTCCTCAGTTTTTTTAATTAAATCATAAACAATAATCTTATCAGATATAGAAATCTTCTTTTCAGCCATATCTGTATATTTGTTAATATATTCAACACTAACTGGTTCTTCAGGCTTTAATAGAAGTCCTTCTTCTTTTTGACTATTATAATACATTTTATCCGTTAACCAATTACCATCTGGAAAAATAACTACATTTTCGTCAATACTAAATATATCATTACCTAATGCATATTTATTATAGAAATTAAACATATTACCTAAAGTAGGCATAACATCATACATACCCATAACTTTATTTACTTCAACATGTTTATTATTATTTTTACTCCAAATAATAAACGGAACTTTTCTATTTAATTCATAATTATAAAAATCCACATTAACATAAGTATCATCTGTTTCATCTTTTATACTATTTGTTTCAGGAACATAATTATAATATCTCACATATTCTGATTTTTTAATTTTAGAATCATGATCACCATAGATAACAATTACAGTATCTTCAAGAACACCAGCTTTATCAAGACCATCAATAAATTCACCAAGAGCTTCATCAGCATAGTGAACTGATTTAATGTATGAACCTAATAATGTACCTTCAAGATATGGTGCTGTTTGCTCATTACCATATTCATCAGTATATTTCATTGAAACATCAAAATCACTAACTTTATCAATATCGTTCCATGGAGTATGATTTGTAAGCATAATTAGAGTACCATAGAAATTCTTGTTATTTTCCCTAATATCTTCAATAATAGGTACAGATTGTTTAAAGAAAGATTTATCCGATAAACCTAAGCCAATCTTCTCATCAATTGTATACGAATCAGTATAACAGTAGAACTTATCATATCCAAGTGATGGATGCATATTATTTCTATTCCACATTGTACAATTATTAGCATGCATACTAAATGTATAATAACCTTTATCTTTTAATAATTTTGGAATAGAAGGATAATCACGATCCCAATAAGAAACAAACACTGTTCCAGTACTTGCAGGCATTAATGAAGTATTTAAAGTAAATTCACTATCACTTGAAGTACCAACACTTTCTTGTGCATAAAAATTATTAAAATACATACCCTCTTTTGCAAGTTTATTTAAAGTTGGAGTAATTTCAACTCCATTCATTTCTTTGTTCAATAAATAATTCATTATACTTTCAGCATGAATCACTAATATATTTTTACCTTCATATATATTTGTATATTCATTATTGCTTTTTTCTAAACTATTTACTTCATAATATTCTCTAAATTCTTTAGAAGCTGTATCTATACCGAAAAGAGGACTTATTTGAGGTTTTAAACTAGCAATAGCATCATTAAATTGATATACATATATACCAAATTGCATAACTACATATTCTCTATTCCATTGTTTGTTTAACCTACTTAAATCAGTTGCTGTAAGCATCGAAACAAAAAATCCAAGAACAACAAGACCTGCAACAGCAGTATTCATTGCTCTAACTTTTCCAACTTCAATTGCTGTAACAAAATCAAAATATTCGGTCTTTTTAAGTTTCTCATTTAATATAAAATATAACAATAATGGAACTATATAAATAAAATCTTTTATTTGCATAATTTGTTTCCAAATAGCATCTGCAACTCCAATAGCTTGTGTAGATGTCGCAAGCAATGAAATAGATGTAAATGAAAGATAATTAGTATAATAAATACTATTAATAAAACAAATTAATGTAAATAAAGTTGCCATCAAACCAAAGTACCTAAATTGTTTCTTTGGTTTAATAAAATAACCAATAGAACCAATTAAAATAGTAACAGATAAATCCGCTAAAATAGGTTTTATAGTCCAAAATTTTTCAACAGTGAAAAATCTGAGTAATGTAGAATTAACTAAAGATACTAATATAAATCCTATAAAAAGTATATTAGTTTTAACATATGTTTTACTAAACAATTTTGTTTTTCTTACAAATTTTGTAAATGTTGCTTTAAAATTTTTCATAATTCACCTCTAAATCCGTACTGTTTAATTATACCACTTTTTAAGTTTTTAAACAATCTAAGATGAAGGTCTATTAACAAACCAAGTTTTACTTATATTACATGAATCACTTGATGGAGTAGGATTAGGTAATTCAAATTTAATAATTACAGGAACTTTAAACCCATTACCAAAAGCAACACATGTACCAGGTTGTAAAATCTTTAGTCGTTTTACTATTTCATTTGTAATATTTGGAACTATTTGTTTGATATATTCTATATCACGAGGATGTAACATTTTGAAAATTAAGAAATTATTACATTGCGACAAACTTGTTTCAGAAAGTTCTGAAGGTCTTTGAGAAATAAGACCAAGCATTACACCATACTTACGACCTTCTTTAGTAATTCTATCAAAAATATTATACCCAATTATATGAATATCATTATCATTTTGAACATATCTATGTGCTTCCTCTAAAATTATATGGAAAGGAAGCGCACCCCTATTCTTTTGTTCTTTTGCATAATCAAATAATAACTTGGCAAAAATTTTTGTTACACACTTTGCAAATCTATCATCAACATAATTTATATTAAAATTAATAATTTGTGCTTTTCTATTATCATTAGCAGTTAATAAAGATCTAATAAAAGTATCTTTAGACATAAATTCATTACATTCAAAATATACCTTATATTCGCTATTAATTAAACTATGTAATCTTACTTTAATTATATTAGCATCATCAAAAACTTTATTAGAAAGTAATACACCTTCACTAATAAGTGCAAAATCAAAAGCATGAGCTAAATCATCTAATGTATATTTAAATGTACCATCAGGTAAACTTAATTCTACTTTATCTGTTAAAAATGATTCAAAAAAAGTAGTAAGAGTTTCCATTTCTCTAATCTTACCAGAAGCATCAATAAAGAATAATTGCTTTAAAGGTCTAGTATATCCTGGTTGATAAACAGGAGTCTCAAGATTTAGTTCACTTGTATTATAATTTGTAAGAACACTCATTAATTGGTCTCTAATTTGAGAAGAAGATTTACCACTTGATAATATATCTAGTAAAGCTCGTGAAATAATGTCATTTTTATATTTAATAACTTCTTGTTCTTCTTTTACAAAAATACTAACAAAACGTAAAGATTTTTCAATTATAGATATTTGAGATGCCTTTTCAACACCTAATAATAAAGCATAATCATCAACACTCAATAACCATGGTGGTATTTTTAAAATATCTAAATCTGGAAATCTAGTATTTGTCGTATAACTTTTAAAATTTATATTAGGATGATTATCATGAAGCTTATTAAATGCTTGATGATATTCACCATATGCATCAAATATAAAGATACTTGCTTTATATGGAATGGAATTATCTTTTTCAAACAAATTTTGAAATATTCTTGCAACGCTACAAGATTTACCACTACCAGTAGAACCAAAAATAGCAAAATGATTTGCAAAAAAATTATTAATATCTACATTAATATCTACATCTTCATATATAGCACTTTTACCTAATGTTAAATGTTTATCTTCCTCATAATTATCAGCACTTATAATTAAAGGAATTCTTTCTTTACTTATTACTTTAGTTACAGCTCCAAATGAAGGTTTAGTAATAACACCATAAACAAACTTATTGTTTTTGATTTCTCCTAATAGATTAATATATGCAATACCTTCTTTAATATCTGTAATCTCCCCAACACATCTTCTTTGTGTATCTTCCATAATTACATGATTCCCAATTAAACTAGGATATTTTTCTAAATCTAAATTTATCTTTAATAGGACTTGATTTTCATCGATTCCTAATATTTTTCCTAACATATAATCCCTTCCTATTCTAAAATAATTATATCAAAAAAAAAGTATTATTAAAATACTTTTTATTATACTAATGATTTTCTAACATAGATAGAAACTTCTTTTGGAACACTTATTTTAACATGTTCATTCTTAGTAAATTTAATAAAACCTAGACCATTAATAACTAAATCTTCATGTCCTTTAATATCCAATTCATGAGTAACTAATTCTTTATTTTCTTTTTCTTTAAAAAATCTATCGATTTTTAAAGAATTGGAAATAAATAAAGTAATATTATTATTTTTTAAATTAAGAATAACAAGATTTTCAATACAAATCCATTGTTCACATTTTACTTGATATGTAATTGGTCTTATTTCTCTCTTAGGAACTATTTTTTTTAATGTTTTTACATCAACTATATTTTCTATCGAACCATCACTTAAAAGACCAGGAGTATCAATAAATGTAGTATTATCATCAAATCTAATTTCTATTGAGTTTAATGTAGTTGATGGTAACATACTAGTTGTAATATTAGGAACATTATCTGAATAATTATAAATAAGTTTATTTATTAAAGTTGATTTACCAGCATTAGTAAATCCAACAACATATATTTTATCACTTGTTTTATTCTTATTGATTTTATTAATTAATAAATCCATATTATAGTTTTTGTTACTACTTACAATTATTTTATCTTTATAATTTAAATTATATTTATCTATATAATCAAGAAGTTTTTCTTCATATATTATTTTAGGTAAAATATCTCTTTTTGTAAGAACTAATAAAATCGGATTATTTATATTATTAGTAATAATTGAGACATCTTTTGGTAAATTGAAAAGATCCATAACTAAAACAACCAAATCATTTTTAGGTATATCCTTAATTATATTTAGAAATGTATTATTATCTTTTATTACACATTTATAATCACCATAATTTTTAATCCTGAAACATCTTTCACAAATATCAGCATTTTCAAAAACTTCTTCTTTGACATATCCTTCCAATGCTTCATTATAATGTTGTAAAACAGCCCCACATCCTGTACATTTTTTATTAGTCATAATATTTCCCCTTATAAAATAAGCCCGCTTTAGATAATTTTTTAATAATTTTCTTTTCACGATATCTATTAATATATGTAAAAATCATATCTTTTTTTGTAATTGGATTAGTTAATATTGTAGTAATACCAACCTTGTTTCCTCCGATTATATCTGTTAACATTTGATCACCAATAATAGCAACCTCTGATTCATTATATTTTAATTCTTTCATAATACTTATAAATTTCTTTGTTGAAGGTTTAAAAGCTCTTGGACATACATCAACAGCTAATTCTTCTTTAAAAGGTTGTAATCTTTTCTTACCACTATTAGAAAAAATAATTACTTTAAATCCTTGTTCTTGTAAACTCTTAAATAAATCTTTTACCTTTTTAGTTGGTTTTTTTACACTATATGGAACAAGAGTATTATCTAAATCAAATAATAAACATTTAATTCCACTTTCTTTTAATTTTTTATAATCTATTACATATATACTTTTTTTATACATATCAGGAACATAAATTTCCATATATAATCACCTTCCAACAAATTAATTTTATCATAAAATTAAAAAAATGTATATATATTGTAAACAACAAAAAAAGAAAGACTTAACGCACTTTCTTCTTTACAAAGCTATATATTTCATCATTAATTTCATCTATGCTTCTTATACCATTTTCATTAACACATTCAATTGTTTTAAAATTATATTTTTTTGCAATTTCTAAATATGAATTCTCTGCATTAATTAAATGTTCTTTACTGGCTTCGTGTTGATCAGCTTCCTCTAACCTACCTTTTCTTAGCTCTAATGCAGCATCGTAAGGCATATGAAGAAATAATCTTATATCAGGAACTTCAAGTTCAAGTAATTTAAATTCCAAAGTTTCTAACCATTCATACATTTTAAATCTTTCTTCTTTATCAAGAATTTTACCACCTTGATGACCCATATTAGAATATACATATCTATCTAAAATTACATTATAACCATTATCAAGTTTTTCTTTAATATTTACTAAATCATATCTTCTATCAGCAGCATAATATAAACTAGCCACTTTTGGATCAACATTAGTTGCTCCTTCAGAAAACCAACCATCACAAATATATTTTTTTCCAAGATATGGTCCTCCTACTATTTTACCAGTAGGACTATCATAATTTGGATAACAATACTTAACAATTTTAATACCATCATTATTTAATTTTTCCATTAATTTATTAGTTTGAGTTTCTTTTCCAGAACAATCTGTCCCTTCAATAACAATAAGTTTACCACGCATTTAAATCATCCTTTTATATTTAATATGTTTAAATTTAATATCATTATTTTCATTTTCACCGAGATTTTCTTGTTCCCATTTAGTTTTATCAAATTCAGGGAAAAATGCATCTGCATCAAATTCTTTTAAAACCTCAGTTATATACATTGTATCAACATCATCGATGAATAATTTATATATACTAGCTCCACCAATGATAAAAACTTCATCGTCAATTGTTTTGATATATTTTAATACATCTTCTTTATTATGAAAAATTTTGACATTTTCTATAGTTATATTTTTATGAGTTAAAACAACGTGATTTCTATTAGGAAGCATATGAGGTAACGATTTAAAAGTATTATAACCCATTACTATTGTTTTACCATTTGTTTTACTTCTAAAAAATTTAAGATCATCAGGCAAATGCCAAATTAAAGTATTATCACGACCGATTTCGTTATTTTTTCCCCTAGCAACAATTATACTTAAATTATTCATATTATTGAGCAATAGGAAATCTTATTGGTCCATGATTTTGATATTCTAATACTTTAATATCTTTACATTCTTTTGAATTATCAAATTCGTAGAAATTTTTTATATCTGGATTTAACCAAATTTTTGGAGCTTTAAAATCACCTAATTCATCATAACGTTTAATTTGTTCTTTTATACCATCAATTTGATTAACATAGATATGAGCATCTTTAATACTCCAATTTAATGTACCAGGTTCAAGATTAGTAACTTGTGCTATCATCATTAATAATGTAGCATATTGACTAATATTAAATGGTAAACCTAAAGGAACATCACAACTTCTTTGATGTACCCATAAATTTAATTTACCATTAGTTACATCCCATTCATTAGACCAAACACAAGAAGGTAGAACAGCAGTTTTTAAATAATCATTTTGCCATAAACTCATAAGCATTCTTCTATCATTTGGATTATTCTTAATTGTATCAATTAAATTATCAATTAATTTAAAATTATTAACGATATATCCATAAGCAGTACCAATAGTATGTGCATATTCTTTACCATAGAATTTAGCAGCTTTAATTGTTTTTCCTTCTAAATTACTTTTTGCTTTCATAATGTTACCAAATTCATCTTTCATATCGTTACCATCTAAATCTTTTACGACTACTTCTTTATCCACAAATTCACCTGTAGGCTCATAGATTCTATAAATACCATCCTCATCTATTTCCCACTCATTCCATATGTTAACATTTCTTTCTTTCAACCATCTAACGTCATTAGATTGTGCTTGATATATCCACATCATTTCTAATACAGCTTGACGAATAAAAACTTGTTTTGTAGTTAAAATTGGGAATTCTTTACCTACATCTAACTCAAAATGATATGCCGGAATTTTAATTGTATTAATCCCTGTTCTATTTTCAACTTCATATCCTTCCTTAAGGATTTTTTTACATAATTTTATATATTCTTTGTCCCATTTAGACATTTTATCAACTCCCTCATTTTAATTATATACGTGAACAAATGTTTAAGTCAATTATAATTTATAAAAGTTTTTTTTTATGTTAATTCACTAGATTTTTTATAAAATATATGCTAATAAAAACGATATTACATAATAATATCGTTTCCATCAAATTCTACATTTATAAATTTTCTACTTGCAAGTAGATCACACATATGAACCATTTTTTGATATTTATTTTTAGGAAGTGGTAATGTTATGTCAGAATAATCGCTTTTATTCCATTCACCCATATGACTAGAAATATTTGTACTTATAAGTTTAACTTCTTCACTTGTTAATTCAGTTAAATTAGCTTTATCTTTTACAAAATTTGCAGCTAATATTGGATGGTCAAATTTCGTATATTTTTCTTTTGGAAATCCTTCTTTTAATCCATCATGTAGCATTAATGAAATCAATATTAAATCTTTTTCATCATCAGTAAAAACATTACCAATAGATTGTGTTTTAATTATCTCATAAGCTATTCTAACCGCAACTTTAGTATGTCTTACTAAACCACCTTCTCCTAATGCAAATTTAGGATGATATTTTCCTGTAGATGAAGCAGGAATTTCATAAAAGTAATCTGGAAGTTCATTTAATAAAACTTCACAACTTCTTCTTAATCTATCATTTTTTATTAATTCTAATTCATTATTAAATATTGTACTTTTCATAGTTTACACCCAAAAATTCAACTAAAACATTATTCGATGTATATATATTTTTAATATAGATATTATCATCTGTTTCAGTTAACAGTCCTTTCTTTATTAATTCATTAATTATCTCTATATTTTTAATTTCAAAGTGATATTTATTATAAAATTCTTTTTTATTAATTCCACTAATCTTTCTAAATCCTAAAATAAATTCATTTTCTAATTTAGTATTAAAATCAATATATTCTTTATTTACTATTGTAGTACCTTTTAAATAATTATTTATACTTCTAGTATTATCATATCTAATACCATTAATATATCCGCTAGCACCTACTCCAAATCCATAATATTCATTATTATTCCAATAAGTTAAATTATGTTTAGACTCATAACCAGGTTTAGCAAAATTACTGACCTCATAATGATTATAATTATTCAATTTATTAATTATATTTTCATACATTTTATAATCTAATTCTTCATCTATGTTTGTAACTTCATTATTATATAAAATAGTATTTGGTTCTATTATTAATGAATATGTTGAAATATGAGGAATATCTAACTTAATAATTTCTTCTAAATCATCATCAAGTTCTTCTAAAGTTTGTCCTGGTAAGGCATAAATAAGATCTACATTAATATTATTAATATTATATTTTTTTAAAATATTA
>JALERC010000057.1 GCA_022763805.1 Mycoplasmatota bacterium
AGCATTTAAAAATAATCGACTTAAGAAATTAGAATTATCTAATACAACTACAATAGGGTTTGCAGCATTTAATAATTGTTTATTAAAAAATATTAATCTAAATAATGTTAAAAATATTTACGGCAGTGCATTTGCAAATAACGAAATAGAAAAATTAGATTTAACAAATGTTTTAAAAATAGATATATTTTCATTTTATAATAATAATATTAATGAATTAATAATAGGCCCTAATTTACAATATATTCCTAATTATGCATTTGCAAGTAATAAACTATCTAAAATATTTATTCCAAGTAACATTAAATCTATTAATGATAATGCTTTTAAAAACAATAAAATAGAAGAAATAACACTAAATGAAGGACTTGAATATATAGGTACTAAAGCATTTGGAAATGCAAATTTAAAAGAATTGTATATTCCTAATTCAGTAACTAAAATTGATGAAGAAATATGTCCTCCAACAAAAATAATTTATAAAGGATATTCTTATGAAAAAAATTTAGTTCAAAAATTTGGTACAAATAATATAATTACTTTATCTAAGATAAAAGAAATTTTACCAAAAATAGATTTTAATATTTTTAATAAAGAAGATCTAGAAGTTTTACCACTTGATAATGATTCCATTAAAGGATTCGTAAACAACAAAAGGAAATTAAATCTTTTTAAGGAAGAATTAGAATTGAACACTAGTAGAATTAATTATGCAATTCCAAGTGAATATCATATGTTTATAAAGTTATGCTTTAATTTAGGATTTTTCAAAAATAGAAATATTGATGACAAAATTAGAGAGATTTACAAAAAAATAGATAAAATTGAAATTACTAAAATAATGACTAATGTAAAAGATTATAAATATAATAAAAAATTTGCAGATATGGTATTAAATAATATGGATAATATTGAAAATATATTTCAGATTTATCCTAAAATATATAATAATTTTGATGAAATATATCGTGGTATATTAAATAAAAAAGAAAGACAAATAACTGATTTAAATACGCAGTATAAAAGAAATAAAAATGATGAATTAAAAGAATTAATAGACGAATTAAAAAAACACAAAAAAAATATAAGTTATAATGATATATATCTTTATATGATAGATAATACATTTGATATTAAATATAAAGAATTATATAAAATTGTTAATTATATTATAGGCAAAATGACACGTGATGAATTTGAAAAAGCACAAAATATTTATAATTTTGCAAGCAATGATTCAGAATTTAAATATGTAGGCGAAAAGGTTGGAAAATATACTTATAGATGGCTTGAGGGTCGTGATCCACATAATTTAATTCTAGGACACTTGGTTAATTGCTGTGCTAAAGTAGGAGGCGCAGGAGAGGATATAATGGTACAATCTATGATTAATCCTAAAATTAAAAACTTAGTTATTTATAAAGGTTCTGAAATAATAGGCAAAACTACGGTTTATAAAAATAATGATTATTTATTATGTAATAATATTGAGATAAAAGATGCTATTATGTATAATAAACACACAAACAATGAAGTATTAGAAGAAATATTAGATGTTATTATTAAAGGATTATATTCACAATTAACTGAAGATGTTAATTATATATCAATAGGTCTTGGAAATAATGATCTAAAAGAACAAATAATTAATAAAGCTATTACTATATATTATGAAAATGAAGGTTTTGAAGGATATACTTTTAATAAATATTCAGGAGATAGTAGTGAGCAAGCGTTAATTTATAGAAAGTGTAGGTAACACTTTCTTTAATTTATTAATTAAAAAGTCAAGTGCAACAAATGAATAAATTATAATACTTCTCATTTGTTTTGTTATAGATTGGATATTTCAATTAAAATTTCTGTCAAGATCGTTAGTTTATTTAATCTTGATAGAAATTTTTTATTGAAATATAATTAACAATCAAAACAATTTATTTTTTCTTGTAGTTTGTAAATTTTGTTTATGATTTGTTTATTTTTAAACTCTTCTAATGTTGCTTCTAGTGGAGTTTTATAGTTTAAACTTTTTCTTGGATAATTGTTTAACCATTCTGTTATTCTATTTATTTCTTCAAAAGAATAATTTTCTAATAATGTCTTTTTTGGTATAAAATATCTAATCATACTATTTTGTTTTTCATTTGTACCTTTTTCTCCAGAACAATATGGATGACAAAAATATATTTTAGTTTTAGAATCACTTATTATACTTAAGAAATCTGAAAATTCAGTACCATTATCTGTAGAAAAGGATTTAAATATATTATTATAGTATTTATTCATAAATAATTTAATTTGATTTATTTTTTTTACCACATTTTCGGATGTTTTAGAAGAAAGTTTAAATATAAATTCTAATTTAGTTTTTCTTTCTGTCATAGTAAGTAAACATTCATGCTTTCCTCGCTTTGTACCAACGACAGTATCAATTTCAAAATGACCGAATACACTTCGATTATTTATTTCTTCGGGCCTTGTTTCAATGCTATATGCTATTTTACTAGCAGGTAAAGAAGCTTTTTCTATATGTTTATATTTTATTTTTTCTTTCATTCTTCTAGTATCTTCAATTTTTATATTTATAATACCATTTCTAATAGCATTATAAATTGTTGGTGTAGTTATTTTACAAAAATCTGCTTTTTCAAAATAATGATGTGTTTGTAAATATCCGACAATAATATCAGGAGCCCATTTATCTTTTTTGATTTTGTCTTCAATAAATTTAGCCATAATAGGCTTTTTACGCAATTTATATTCACCTTTAGATAAACTTCTTTTGAACAAATAATTTTTATGTGCATCAGTAGCATTATAAGGTTTTTCGTAAGATTTTCCTGTTCTAATCATAAAGTGATAAGATTTTCTATTATTAAGTTCTCTAGAAATAGTGGAACGATGAACACCAAGGTAATTTGCAATATAAGAATTATTAAATAATCTTTTGCCATTTTTATCCTTTACATTAATTAGAGTTTGAATAACAGTTCTATCATGTTCTGTTAAATGATGATATTGATTTTCTTTCTTTTTTGTTATATTATTAGTTTCAGACATATGAATTTTCCTTTCTTTTGTACCGAAAAGATATTATAGATTATTCATATGTCTTTTTCAATGCAATTTTGTTGCACTTCAAACTTAAATTAACAATAATATCAATAATTGACTTTTTTAAAAAATTAATTTAATATTAATATAGGTGATAATATGAAAAATTTAACAAAAAACGAAGTAAAAAATAAAAACATAATTTTAATAATTACATCAATATTAACTCTATTATTAGGAGT
>JALERC010000058.1 GCA_022763805.1 Mycoplasmatota bacterium
TTCTAATATATTAGAAATATTTAATAATGCAGTTATTGATCTATTAGAAATACTTAAAAGTATTAATATTACTGTTATGAAGGAAGACTTTAATTATACAGAATATGTAAACAAATACATGGCAGCATTATTAGATAATAAAGATAATAATGATTATAAATTAGTTATGAAAAACGTATTTGATGGTATTTACTGGGAAGAACATGAAATATTAGATAATGTTTCAATAAATATTAAACAAATTATTGCTAATCATGAAAAACAAATTAAAGAAAATACAGAAAAAAAATTAATAGAATTTGTTACTTTAAATAATATTAATACTGAAACAGCATTTATAGAAATAAAAGAATTAAAAAATTTAATACAAGACTTAAAAAATTCTGATCCATATTATGTAAAGGACTTATTTATAAATGATAAAGTAGATCCATATAAATATTTACCTGAAAGTGAGTATATTAAAAAAATCATTAATTATTTTAATCCCAATTATGATAAACTAAATCTTGATTCTAAAAAAGAATTTTTAAATAATGCATATTCATTTAAATATAATCTCGATGAATATAAAGAATTTATGAAATATCAATTTTTAATAACAGAAGTCAAAGAATTACTTCAAAATAAATTATCTAAAAAAGACGTATATCCCGAAATAGTAAAAAAACTAAATAATTTATTAAAAGAAAGAGAAACACTTCGAAAACAATATATTAAATTAATGAACTCGAAAGAAATAATTCTATCTAAAAAAGCTAATACTTATGTAACTGAAAAAAAGAAAATAGACAAAGTATCCAAATTAGATTTAAAACTTAAAGCATTAAAAGAAAAATTAAATGAATTAAGCGATAATATTAAGGATCTTCAAAAAGAAAAAATAAAAAATAGATTTGAAGATGATTTGTTAGAAGCTATTCATGAGGATATTAAACTATATGATATATTTAAATTATTATGTGAGAATAATATTATCTTATATGATTTAATTAAAAAACATGATAGTAATTTACAACTTGCTGATATAGAACAAATTGCAAATGAATTTAATACATTTGTCTATGATTCTAAAATAGATATAATTAATAATATTAAATTATTTGAATTTGAAGATATGAATCAAATTATTGAAAAAAAATATAAATTACTAAATCTTGATTTTCATTTAGAAAATTTAGATGAAGTACATAAAAATATAAATGATTTGTTTATTTTTAGAAATGTTACTATTAGCAAATTAGATTTAAATGCTATTATATTATATTTAAAAAAACAAAAATCTGAAAGCACTCAATAAGGGTGCTTTTAGATTTGATAAAAATTAAAATTCATAATATAATTTCAATAATTATTTTGGGGGTAATTATGGAAACAATGACATTTGAAAAATTAATAAATAAAGTAAAAGAATACAATGAATGTGAAATAGAATACATCACAAAAGCATATAATTTTGCAAGTAAGCATCATGAAGGTCAAGTAAGAAAAAGCGGTGAGCCATATATAAGTCATCCACTTGCAGTAGCATATATTTTAGCTTCTATGAAAGCAGATAGAGATACATTATGTGCAGGATTATTACATGATGTAGTAGAAGATACTGATGTAACTTTAGATGATTTACGTTTTGAATTTAATGATAATATTGCAAAACTTGTTGATGGAGTTACAAAAATGAGTAAAATTAATTTTAATTCAAAACAAGAAATGGAAGATGCTAATACTAGAAAATTATTAACAAGTATTACTAAAGATGCTAGAATTATAATAATAAAACTTGCTGATAGATTACACAATATGAGAACATTAGAATTTAAAAGTAAAAATAAACAAATAGAAAATTCTATAGAAACTCTTGAAATATTTATACCACTAGCAAATCATATCGGGGCATATAATATTAAAAGAGAACTAGAAGATTTAGTGTTTTATTATTTAAATCAAGAAACATATAAAAGATTAAAAGAAGAAGTAAATGATTTTCAAAAGAAAGCAGAGAATTCTACTGATGAAATGATTTATACATTAACTAAAGAGTTATATAATCATGAAATAAATTCAAGAATTGAAAAAGAAATGAGAAGTATTTATAGTATATATAAGGATTTACAAGAATTTAATAAACTAGAAGATATACATAATTTGTTATCATTAAAAATATGCGTTGATGAAATAAAAGATTGCTATTATTCATTAGGACTTGTTCATTTTAAATATATACCATTAGCAAATAGATTTAAAGATTATATATGTCAGCCAAAAACAAATATGTACCAAAGTTTACATACAACAGTATTTGGTAATGATGGATATTTAGTACAAACAAAAATAAGAACAAATGATATGGATAGAATAGCAACATATGGACTTACTGGTTATTGGGATGTATTAAAAGGTAAAGCAGGATCAGAAATGCAAAAAGACTTAAATAATAAGTTTCAATTTTATAAAACGTTACAAGATATTAATGATTTAGTAGAAAATAATGAAGAATTTGTTGAAGTAGTTAAAAATGAAGTATTAAATAAAAATATATACATATATACAACAACAGGATTAATAATAGAATTACCATATGGTTCAACTCCACTTGATTTTGCATATAAGATTGGCTTAGAATATGGTAAAAATGCATGTGCTTTTATGGTAGATGGAGAATTAGTACCACTTAATTACAAACTTAAAAACAATCAAATAGTTAAAATAATTGAAGGTCCTAAAAAAATAGATGAAACTATAGATATTAATCAAATCGCAACAACTAAAGCTAAGACTTATGTAAAAAAACTAACAAATACAAACGAAAATTAGCATTATTTTCGTTTTTTTGATATAATAATATAATTTTAAAAAAAAAGGAAGTGATGCACATGGAAAATGAATTATTTAAATATGATAATTATACACTTATAATTAAAAATGGTATTACTACAATCAATGAAGGACCATTTGAAAATTTAAATATTAAAAGGTTAATTTTGTCTGATTCAGTTATAGAAATAAAACCATTTGCATTCTACAATAATAATATTGAAGAAATAATATTTAATAATAATATTGAAAAAATTGGAAATTGTGCGTTCAATAAAAATAAAATTAAAAAATTAGTATTACCTAATTCTTTGAAAGAAATAGGAAAGCAATCATTTAGTAATAATGAAATAGAAGAACTAGTACTATCTAATAATATTAAAATAATAGAGAGTAAAGCTTTCGAAAATAATAAAATTAATAAAGTTATAACTAGTGCAATTGAAATTAAGGATGATGCTTTTAAAAATAATCATATCAAAGAATTGGATTTAGGAAATGAAATAACAAAAATAGGTAAAGGAGCTTTCTCTAAAAATAGATTTGAATATCTAATCCTTCCAGATACAATTACTAAAATAGATGAAGATGCATTTATGCAAAGTGGTATTAAATACTTAAAATTACCTAAAAATTTAGAAGTAATAAGTGATAATACATTTAAATATAATGCTATTGAAAAACTAGTATTAAATAATAATTTAAAAGAAATTAATAGTCATGCATTTGAAGAAAATAAAATAAAAGAATTAATTATAAATGATAATTTAAAAAGTATTAATGATTATGCTTTTTCTAAAAATAAATTAAAAATGTTAAAATTAAATAATGTTAAAAAAATAGGAGATTATACATTTAGTAATAATGAAATAGAAGTATTAAATGATATGAATAAATTAGAAATTATAGGAAATGAAGCCTTCTTTAATAATAAAATAAAAGAAATTATTATTCCAAATAATGTTAAAGAAATAGGTAATGGAGCATTCTATGGTAATGAGATAAATAAGATTACTTTACCAAATTGTAAAATAGGTAAAAATGCTTTTTATTCTAATATTACATATGTAAATGGGGTATTATATGATAATAAACTTCTTAATAAATTTGAAACACAAAATATTAATAAAATTTTAATGATTAATAAATTATTTAGTAATTATAATTTTGATATAATAGATAAATATGATTTAGAAAAAATAGAATTATCAAAAGAGGTTCTTAATGGATATCATTGTAATTATAAAACATATAATAAATTATTTGAATATGCTTCTCATACTTATAAATTATATAGTATAACAAATAAAGAAAGTAAACTATATAATGCTTTTTTTAATTTATGTTTACATTCAGGATTATTTAACACAGGAGGACATGACTTAAATATTACAGTTGATATTATAGAAAAATTTATATCTTATATAGATGCAGAAAGTCTTATAAAAATGTTTAATAATATTACTAATAATAAATATGATCCTAAATATAGAAAAATATTAAATGAATTTATAAATAATAATGAAAATAGATTTTTTATAGATGTTATGAATAACGTATGTAATAATTTTCCTGATCTTAAAAAAATCATTACTAAACAAAAGAAATATGAAATATCAAAGATAAATACTGAATATAAAAAAACACATAATAATGATTTATTAGAACTAATGAACCAAAAGAAAAAAGATGTAAATAATATTACTTTAAATGATATAAAATCATATTATAGTAATAATGTTTTCGAAGTAAGAGAAAATTTATCTTACTTAAAAGATGTAATATTACTTTTATCTTGTTTTATTGACCAAAATGATTTTAATAAATTACAAGATATTTATGAACTTTATAATAATGATATCGAATATAAATATTTTAAAGATGTTATAGACAATGATAAAGATAAATATAATTATAAATGGATTAGAGGAAATAATCCATATAATTCTATTTTAGGATACTTGGTAAATAGTTGTTCTACTGTTAGTAGACAAGGTGAAGATATAATGAGACAAACGATATTAAATCCTAAAGTTAAAAATTTAGTAATATATAAAGGATCAGAAATTATAGGAAAATTAACATCATATTATAATCCAGACTTAAAATATATATTATGTAATACTGTAATGCTTACAAAAAAATTCAAATCATCTTCTAAAATAACAGAAAAAGATAAAGAAAAAGTATTTAATGTCATATTAAGGGGATTAATGGAACAAAAAAATGAAATGGAAAGAAATAATATTCAAGTAAATGAAATAAGAATAGGAATGCACAGTAATGATTTAGCATCTGAATTAAAAAAATTAGAAATAATTAAAGATGATTTACTTGAAAATTATAACTATTTAAACCATATGGGAGATGCTAATTTCAAAACATTTGGTCAAGCATTGATTTATAGAAAATGAGGTGAAATTTATGGGTGAAAGAGGCGACTTAAACAACTTATGGAAAAGTTTTAGAATATTTTTAAAAGAACAAAAAGATAAAAAGAAAAAAGAAGAAGAAATGATTATAAGAAGAGAAAAATTTAACAAAATTAAATCAAAAGCTAAACTTGGGTTCTTTATCTCTTTAACTTTAACTTTTCATCTATTATATTATTTATTACCAACTAAAAAAGAAAAAAATAAAACCATAATTAAATTAGACCAAAAAGTAGAAAATATTAAATTACACAATAAATTTGAAAAAGTAAAAGATGATGTTAAAAAATCAGATACTTTAAAAGAACTACAAAAATGTCGTGATGACTTTGCTTTTATACATACAAAAATAGGTAAAAAAGATACAAAATTTAAAAAAGATGTAGAAGAAGAAATTGTAAAAGTAGATAAAAAAATAGAAGAAAAAAATCCAAATAAGAAAGAACCTGAAATCGATTTGGCACGTGTTATAGTACCAGTAGTAGCAATTGCTGAAGATGTGATAACAAAACCTAAAAAAATTGATAATAAAGAAGAAGAAAATAAAAAGAAGAAAGAAGAAAAAAAACAAGAAGAGAAAAAACTTGAAAAGATTAATAAAGATAAAATTAACCAAACTAAAAATGAATTATCAAAAGCTATTTTATATATTAATAAACAAATTGAACTTCAAAATGCAAGAACACCTAAAAAAACAGGAAAACTAGGTTTTTTTAAAAAAACAATAAAAGAAACTTTATCAACTTCTCTTATAGCACAAGTGCTATTTAGAAATCCTGCTATAACATTATTTACAAGTGCAATAGTAGTAAATAATAATATTAGATCAATGAGAAAAACAATGAATAAAAACGTTAAATATATTAATGTATCTGATATGGAAAATTTAAAATTTCAAAAAAAAGAATTGGATAGATATACAGATAAAATGTTTTCTAATTCATTATTTCAATTATCAACATTCAGACAAGAATTATTAAATAAATATGGTAAAGAAGTAAATTATAACAATGAATTAACAAGTATATTAAAAGAAATTGATGATCTGGAAGCTTCGATTAATATACAAAAAGAACAAATTAATATTAAAACAAATAATTCAATAAAACACTTTTAAAGTGTTTTTTTATTTGGTATAATATTGAAAATTTTCGGAGGTATTATTATGTTTAAAAAAAGAATAATTAAAGATGTTTCACGTAATCAGTTTGCAAATCAAAATATTGTAAGAATTAAATTTGGTAAAAAAGTTAAAACTATAGGAGTCAGAGGATTCTATAATTGTAATTTGGAAAAAATCCTAATACCAGATAATATTGTAGAAATAAAAGAAAGAGCTTTTACTAATAATAGATTAAAAAAAGTAATTCTTTCCAATAACTTAGAAATAATAGAATCTAATACTTTTAAAAATAATAAAATAGAAGAAATAATAATACCTGAAAAAGTAAAAGAAATAAAAGACGAAGCATTTAAAAATAATCGACTTAAGAAATTAGAATTATCTAATACAACTACAATAGGGTTTGCAGCATTTAATAATTGTTTATTAAAAAATATTAATCTAAATAATGTTAAAAATATTTACGGCAGTGCATTTGCAAATAA
>JALERC010000083.1 GCA_022763805.1 Mycoplasmatota bacterium
TGCACCAAATATGAACATAATAATTGATGATATAGTATTACTAAGTGTATAATTACCAACTGGAATTATTACGATAGCACTCATAACAATAAGACCAAAAATTAAACTCATTGTATTTCTTTTATGATGTTTTAATAAATAATTAGTTAATTTAGCACTAACTACAATACCTAATAGAACACCAATTGCAATTAAGACAAGTGGAATTAATATTTTAAGTTTAAATGTTGTAACATTTGCAACATATCCTTTAAACATATGATACCAACCAATTACTAAAAGTACCATTGAACCACTAACACCTGGGAATATCATTGTAGCACCCGCGATAAATCCTACAATAATTAAAGATATTATAAATCCTAGTGTAAATTTTTGATTTAATAAAGTTTGTAAAGGTACTACTGATTCTGTTTTTTCAGGACTTAACCAAGCAATTACAAAAATTATTAATAATCCAAATAAGAAGAATAATAAATTAATAGATTCATTTTTAAGTTCTTCTTTTTTAAGCATTGGTAAGGATAAAAGAATTAATCCAATAAACCAATATAATGTTTGCATTTCAAAATGTGCAAATAAGAATTCTAAAACTTTTGCAAAAACTACTAATCCACATCCACATCCTATAATGAATGTAAATAAAAACTTAATTGCTTCAATTCTTTTCTTTTTACTAATATTTAATTTAAATACATCACTAATTGATTGCATAAGTTTATCAAACATACCAAGAATGACGATAATAGTTCCTCCACTTACGCCTGGAATAATGTTAGCTACACCAACCAAAACTCCACTAATAAAATTTTTCATATAATCACCATACCAATTATAACATAAAATATGTTATAATTAAACTAGAAAGGATGTATAAAAATGTTTGATAGAAAAAAAGATATTGATATTAAAGAATTAAATCAAATATTAGTAATAACTAAAAAAGTATTACATGTCGTATATGTAATGAGTTTATTTATTGGATTATATTTATTTATAAAAATTGGAAAAGAATTAAATCTTTTTGAAGGTATATTTACAATACTCAAAATTGTTACACCATTATTTGTAGGTTTAATAATTGCATGGTTATTTGATCCTATTGCTGATTATATGCAAAAGTATCATATTAAAAGAGGTTTTGCAGCCTGCATTATTTATTTAGTAATATTACTTATAATTTTTATATTGTTTATATGTGTTATTCCTTCATTATATGGACAAATAAATGATTTTGTACAAACTGTACCAAGTATTTATGAGTCATTTAAAAATTGGTTTGATGATATATTTATCAGACTTGATAAAATTAACGGAATTAATGCTATAGAAATTGAAAATGAAATATTGAAAAAAATATCTAACTATGGTAATGATTTTATTCAAACACTTCCAACAACATTAATTGGTATTTTTAGCTCAATGATTTCTGGTTTAGGTCAAATTGCATTAAGTTTAATTATTGGATTTTTCTTCCTAATAGGGTTTGAAAATAAACAAGCTATTATTGAGTTTTTACCATCAAAAATGCAAAAAAATACAAGAGAATTATTAACCGAGATCGATCAAGCTTGTAGAAGTTTTGTAACTGGTTCTATTCTTGATTGTACTTTTATATTTATGATATCATCTATTGGACTTTGGTTTGTAGGATTAAAAGCTCCTTTATTATTTGGATTATTTTGTGGAATTACTAATATTATTCCTTATTTAGGACCATATTTAGGTGGTATTCCTGCAGTAATTGTTGGTTTTACTCAAAGTACTACTATAGGTATATTAACGCTTGTAGTAATTGCTGTAATTCAATTACTTGAAGGCAATTTATTACAACCATTAATATTAAGTAAAACAACTAAATTACATCCAATAACAATAATTCTTGGATTACTTATCTTTGGATATTTCTTTAACATAGTTGGTATGATTATATCAACTCCAATAATTGCAGCACTTAAAGCTGTAGTATTATATTTTGATAAAAAATATGATATATTAAAATTTAACTAAAAAGATAGATTATTTTCTATCTTTTTTGTATAATATAAATGGTGATTTTATGCTTAATAAAAATGACATATTAAATTTAATTAAAAAATATAATCTTGATAATGATGAAATAAAAATAATTTCAGGTGCTGCTATGGTACTTCACGGATTAAAAGAAAAAACAAATGATCTAGATATTTCTGTATCTTTAGACATGTATAACTATCTATTAGATAAATATCCTTGCAAATTAGAAAAAAAAGATGTTTATTATATAGATGATGTAATTAACTTTAGTTATAACTATTATAATGTAGACACTATAAAATATCATAATTGTAATGTCCAAACAGTTAAATCTATACTAGAATTAAAAAATAATTTAAATAGAGATAAAGATAAATTAGATATAAGTAAAATATTAGAAAATAATAATAATAATTTAGAATTAGAATTTAGTGGTAGAGGAGCAATGCTTTATCCTAGTGAAGGTAATACATCATGTATATTTAAAGATACTTTTAATACATTTATAATTGATGCTGGTAGTGATGTAGCAACCAAATTAATTGCAGATAAAATACTAGATTCTGATAGTGAATTTTACTTTTTAAATACCCATACACATTGTGATCATATTGGTAGTATAGGAATAATGATTCAATATTTATATTACAAAAAAAATAAAATATTAAATATTATTTATGATGATAATATGCTACATTTAGACAAATTATTAACTATTCTTGAATGTATGGGGATTGAAAAAAATCAATATAGACTAATTAAATCAAATACATTAACAAACAAATTTAGTAAATTTAATGATATAAAATATAAAGTTTCTAACCATGGGGATACACCATTAGATTCATCAAGTATTGTTATTGAGTCAAATAATGGTGATATATTATATACAGGTGATATTGCTGATACAAAAGTAATTGAAAATTTTATTAATAAAAGTAATAATATTGATAAAATTTTTGTAGATGTATCACTTACAAAAAGTCCTGTTCATATATCATTAGATGATTTAAAATTTATTAAAGATGAATTAAAATCTAAGATATGGGCTATGCATATTAATGATAAAATATTAGAAGAAAAAACAAAAGAATTAGGATTTAATATAGTTAAAGTTAAAAAAAGTTTGCATAATTAAAAAATATATGATATAGTATTTTCAGTTAAATCAATGACGAAGACGAGTAAATATAATATTTTTTATAGAGATCTAATGGTTGGTGGAAATTAGAACTAATATATATTGAACGCTACTTCTGAGTGTATGCAAAACATACCGGGGAAACCCGTTATTCAAATTAAGAAGAAATTAGGATGGTACCACGGTTATTTCGTTCCTAGCGAAATAACTTTGGCACCATTTTTTTTGGTAGGGAGGATATTATGGAATTTATAAATAGAGAACCAATAATATATGTTGTTAGCGGTAAAGCAAGAAGTGGGAAAAATTCAGTGTGTGAAATTATTAAAAATCATTACAATGATTTAAAAGTAATTAACTTAGCATATGCTGATACATTAAAAGATTATGCTATGAAAATAACTTCATGGGATGGAAGTGAAGAAACTAAACCAAGAGAATTATTACAAAATCTTGGTGTGGAATTAATTAAAACACATATAGATGATTCTATGTTAGTTAGAAGAATGGTTGAAGATATTAAAGTTTATTCATATTTTTATGATGTAATAACTATATCAGATGCTAGATTTCCAAACGAAATTGATACAATAAAAGATAATTTTTCAAATGTAATATCTATTAGAGTATTAAGAGATGAAAAAAATGATTTAACCGAAAAACAAAATAAACACGCAACAGAAATTTCTATGAATGACTATAGTAATTATGACTATGTAATAAATAATAATGATACATTAGAAAATTTAGAAAAAGAGGTAAGAAAATGCATAAAATAGTAGCTATTGATGGTCCTGCTGGTTCTGGAAAAGGAACTGTAGCAGACTTAGTAAGTAAAGAATGTAACTTAGTAAATATTGATACAGGAGCAACATATAGAAGTGTAGCTTTAAAAGCATTACAAAATAATGTAATTGATGATGAAAAGGCAATAATTGAGATATCAAAAAATATTGACATTAAATTTACACCTGATAAAAAAGTATTTTTAGATGGAGTCGATGTAACAGATGAAATTAGAAGTAAAGAAGTAACTAAAATAGTTTCACAAGTTTCAAGTATTGTTGAAGTAAGAAAAAATTTAGTTGAACTTCAAAAGAAAATGGCAGGAGATAACGACTGTATTATGGAAGGAAGAGATATAACAACAGTTGTATTTCCAAATGCTAAATACAAATTTTATTTAGATGCTACTCCTGAAGAAAGAGCTAGAAGAAGATTTGAACAAAACAAAGAAAAAAATATTGATATGACTTATGAAGAAATATTAGAAAATATAAAAATGAGAGATTACAATGATTCTCATAAAGAAGTTGGATCATTAACAAGAACTGATGAACAAATATATATTGATTCAACTAATTTAACAATTCCTGAAGTTGTTAAAATAATAACAGATATTGTAAAAGGAGATGAATAATATGAATATTAAAGATTTATTTTTAGAATTTTTTGAGAAAAAAGGACATAAAATTATTCCAAGTGCACCTGTTGTACCTGAAAATGATCCATCAGTATTATTCAATACTGCAGGTATGCAACCATTAGTACCTTATTTAATGGGACAAAAACATCCTTATGGAACTAGACTTTGTGATAGTCAAAAATGTATAAGAACTAATGATTTAGATGAAGTTGGAGATGTTACACATCATACATTTTTTGAAATGTTAGGAAACTGGAGTTTAGGTGATTATTTTAAAGAAGAAAGTATCACATGGAGTTTTGAATTCTTAACTAAAGTTTTAAATATTCCAGTTGAAAGACTTGCTGTTACTGTTTTTGAAGGTGATGATAGTGTTCCAAGAGATGAAGTAAGTGCTAATGTTTGGAGAAGTTTAGGAATTAGTAATAATAGAATAGCTTATTTAGGAGCTGATGATAATTTCTGGATAGCAGGTGAATCAGGACCATGTGGTGGTGATACTGAAATATTCTATTTTAGAAGTGAAGATGAAATACCTGAAGTATTTGATCCTGAAGATGATAGATGGGTAGAAATTTGGAATAATGTATTTATGGAATTTTATAAAGATGAAAATGGTAATGTTAGTGAACTTCCACATAAAAACGTTGATACAGGTATGGGGTTAGAAAGAATTGCTGCTGTACTTGAGGGTGTTAATGACAACTATATGTCAAGTGTATGGAAAGATATTATAGAAAAAATAGAACAAGTAACTAATTTACCATATGAAGGTAATGAAGAAAGTATGAGAATTATTGCTGACCATTTAAGAACAGCAGTGTTTATTTCAGCAGATCCTGCTTCAATTAAGCCATCAAATACTGATCAAGGTTATATTTTAAGAAGATTAATTAGAAGAGCTATTAGACATGCTAAAAAATTAAATATTGATATTAATTCAGATTGGGATAAAGAAATTGCTTTAATGATTATAGATAAGTATTCTAAATATTACAGTGAAGTTGTTGATAATAAAGATGTAGTTTTAGAAGTGTTACAAACTGAAAAAAATAAATTTAATCGAACTTTAGAAAAAGGTTTAAAAGAATTTGAAAAAGTAACTACTGGATATGCATTTGATGTACTTGATAAAGATATTGCTTTTAAACTTTATGATACTTATGGTTTTCCTATCGAACTTACTATTGAACTTGCTAGAGAATTAAATTTAGATGTTGATGTAAAAGGATTTAATGAAAAATTTAAAGAACATCAAGAAAAATCTAGAGCTGGTGCTAGTCAAAAATTTAAAGGTGGTCTTGCTGGTAATGGAGAAATAGAAACTAAGTATCATACAGCAACACATTTATTAAATGCAGCATTAAAAGTAGTAGTTAACAAAGATGTTCATCAAAAGGGAAGTAATATAACTAGTGAACGTATGCGTTTTGATTTTGCATGTGATCATAAATTAACTGATGAAGAAAAAGTAAAAGTTGAAGAATTAGTAAACAAATGGATTAATGAAGGACTTGATGTTACATTTGAAGAAATGAGTAAAGAAGATGCCATTAAATCAGGTGCTGAATGTATGTTTATTGATAGATATCCTGATATTGTTACAGTTTATTCTATAGGTGATGTATCAAAAGAATTATGTGGTGGTCCACATGTTAAAAATACTAAGGAATTAGGACATTTTAAAATTAAAAAAGAAGAAGCTAGTAGTGCTGGTGTTAGAAGAATTAAGGCTATTTTAGAATAGTCTTTTTTTTGTATTTATGATATACTTTATATAGTAGGTGATTATATGATATGTCCAAAATGTGGAAACGAAATGAATGGTAATATTTGTGAAAATTGCGGTAATAATAAACAAATAAATTTCAATAAATTTATAAAAAAAGATGATAATAAATCTGTAATAATAATTTTTGCAAGTGTTATTATATTTTTCTTTATCTTAGGATATTCTTTTAGATATTTAAAAGATTTAGAAACAAAGGATATTATTAAAATAGGAAATGAAAAGATACCTTCAGTTTATAAAGTAATAGGTAAAAAAAATATTGTAAATGTTATTTCTAGTAGTACTAATTATTTTATTTATTATAATACTTTTGATTTTACGGATGATGATTTATATAATTATGTTCAATCATTACTTGATATAAATTTTGTTGAAAGTGAAGTAGATGATGGAATGCAATTTGTTAAAGAAATAGGAAATAATAAAGTACTAATTGTCGAAATAAAATCACAAGATTCTAGTTTGTGTTTTAGTTATTATGAAAAATTAGGTAGTTTAAGTGATTTTAATCTTACTGGTAATATAAATGTAGGTAATAATAATGTTGGTTATATTAGTATTCCTGGAAATTTCTTCTTATCTTTTGATGATCACGGTGTTTTAGTTTATACAAACAGTGATTACAGAAGCGAAAATATAAAATTATCATATATAAATGGTTCTGTTGATGTGGATAATTATAAAACAGCATTAACAGCTGAATTAAAGAAAAAAGGTGCTAATTATAATTTATCAAAAACTAAAATTTATGGTAATGATGGTTATGTAGTAGAACAAATATATAGCACAAAATATGTTACTACATATTTCTTTAAAGATGTTTTAGATAAATTATATACAATTGAAATTACAAGCCCAAATAAGCGTTCAGATTTATTTAATAGTATTTATACTTATAGGCTTGAAAATGTTGAAAATTAATTCATTAAATGTTAAAATAATGGTATATTCATAGAGGTGAAAAAAATGAACGAAACAAAAATATATCAAGCTAGCGAATTTACTGATGCTTATGTAATAGATACTATTAAAGAAGTATCAAAATCATTAGAAGAAAAGGGATATGATTCTGTAAATCAAATTGTTGGATACTTAATGAGTGATGATCCAGGATATATTTCTAATCATAAAGATGCTAGAAAAAAATTAACAAAAATTGATAGAACTAGAATACTTGAAGTAATAATAAGAAAGATAACTAATTAATGCGTTATTTAGGATTTGATTTAGGAACTAGAACTCTAGGAATATCAATAAGTGATGAAACAAAAACAATAGCTACAGGTCTTACTACATTAAGATTTGAAGATAGTTGTTATGAATCAATACTTGAAGAAATAAAAAACATCGTTAATGATTATAAAGTTGAGAAAATAGTTTTAGGCCTCCCAAAAAATATGAATAATACAATAGGTGAAAGAGCAGAAACAACATTAAAATTTAAAGAAACATTAGAAGATTATCTTAATATTCCTGTTGTAATGCAAGATGAAAGACTTACAACTGTTGCTGCTCATAATTACTTGTTAGAAGCTAATTTATCACGTAAAAAACGTAAAAAAGTTGTTGATAAAATGGCGGCTAATATCATTTTGCAAACATATTTAGATATTGAGAAAGGAAAATAATAAATGGAAGAAAAAATGACATTTAAAGCCGTAAATGGTGAAGGAAAAGAAGTAGAGTGTGAAGTATTATTTACATTTGAAAGTGATGAAACTAAAAAGAATTATATGGTTTATACAGATAATACTTTGGATGAAAGTGGAAATATCAGAGTTTATGCATCAATATATAATCCTGAGTTAGAAAATAGTGAACTATTACCAATCGAATCTGAAGCTGAATGGAGAATAATTGAAACTATATTAGAAGAAATACAAGCAGAAATAAAAGGGGAAGCGTAAGCAAAATTTTTTTGCTTTTTATATGAAAAAGTTATATATAATAATAGCTAGTATAGTAATTTTTTTATCTTTGGTTAGTGGAGCTTTATTAATTTTTTATAAATCAAGTTTAGGTGCTGTATCAAAGGTATCCGATGAAGTAGAATTCGAAGTAATGGATAATCAAACATATTCAACACTAGGAAAATCTTTATACCAAAAAGGATTAATTAAATCAGAACTAATATACAAAATATATATTAAACTTAATAATCCTGGTAACCTTCAAAAAGGTATTTATAAACTAAATAAAAATATGAACTTAGATAAGATTGTTAATACTTTATCTAAAGGTTCAACATATAATCCTAATTTAATTACTGTTACATTTAAAGAGGGATGGAATGTAAGAAAAATTGCAACTACAATAAGTGAAAATACAAATAATACATATGAAGATGTAATAAATCAAATTAACGATAAAACATATATTAATGAATTAATAAATGAATATTGGTTTTTAACAAATGAGATATTGGATTCTCGTATTTACTATCCTTTAGAAGGATATTTGTTTCCTGAAACATATCAAATAGATAAAACATATTCTGTAAAAGAAATTCTAAAAATTATGTTAGATCATACTGATAAAATACTTTCTGAACATAAGTCTTCTATTGAAGCAAGTTCCTATTCGATTCATCAAATGATGACACTTGCATCTATTGTAGAACTTGAAGCTGGAAATTCAGATGATAGAAAAGGTGTAGCAGGTGTATTTTATAATAGATTACAAGCTGGATGGAGTATGGGTAGTGATGTAACTACTTATTATGCTTCTAAGATTGATGATTTTAAATATTCATTAACTTATAAAGAATTAGATGATTGTTCTAGTGGTTATAATACTAGATGTAAATCTTTGATTGGACTTCCAGTAGGGCCTATTTCTAATCCATCAAAAGAATCTATTATTGCTAGTATTGAACCTACTAAACATGATTATTATTATTTTGTTGCTGATTGTAGTGGTAAAACATATTTAAATAAAAATGCTAATGGCCATGCAAATACTATAAGTAGTTTAAAATCTGCGGGAAATTGGTGTGCATAAAAGTGATGCTTTAAATAGTATCATTTTTTTGTTATAATATTTTTTGGTGATTTATATGGAATTAAAAGATTTAGAAGAATATGCTCGTATAAATAATGTTCCTATAATGGAAAAAGACGGTATAGAATTTTTAACAAATTATATAAGAGAAAATAATATTAAAAATATTTTAGAAATTGGTGCTGCGATTGGTTATTCTGCAATTCGTATGTGTTTAATTGATAAAGATATAAAAGTAACTACAATTGAAAGAGATAAAGTAAGATACGATGAAGCAGTAAAAAATATTAATGAATTTAATTTAAGTGATAGAATTAATATTATTTTTGGTGATGCATTAGATATTGAAATTGAGGGTAATTATGATTTAATATTTATTGATGCTGCTAAAAGTCAGTCTATTAAATTTTTTGAAAAGTATGAAAAGTATCTAAATCAAGATGGTACTATCATTACTGATAATATTAATTTTCATGGACTTACTTTTTCAAATACACCAGCACCTACTAGAAATTTAAGACAAATGATAAGAAAAATACATAATTATTTAAAATGGCTTGAGGATAATAAAGAGTATCACACAAAATATGAAAATATAGGGGATGGACTTACTATATCGAAAAGAGTAGATAACTAATTTACTCTTTTTTTACCTATAATTTGGAAAAAACATAAAAAAAGCTATTTAAATAGCTTTTTTCATTTCTTCAGTAAAGTCAAAATTATTTATTTCAGGCATATCAATACCATATTCTTTAATATATAATTTATGTTTTTCAAGTTGTTCTAGACACCATTTTTCTAATGATTCTTTTTCGTTAAATTGTGGTAAATATTTTAATGCACTTATTACTAAATGATATCTATCAAGTTTATTTTGTACTCGCATATCGAATGGTGTTGTAATTGTTCCTTCTTCATGGTATCCATGTACATGCATATTGTCATTATAACGTTTATATGTTAATTGATGTATTAAATTAGGGTATCCATGGAATGCGAATATTATTGGTCTTGATATAGTAAATAAATCATTATACATGTCATCTGTCATACCATGTGGATGTTGTTTATTCGATTGTAATTTCATTAAATCAACAACATTTATTACACGTATTTTTATTCCTTTAATGTTTTGTCTTAAAATTGTTGTTGCAGCAAGTACTTCTAGTGTTGGAGTGTCTCCACAACATGCTAAAACTAAATCTGGATTACCATTATCATTACTTGCAAAATCTAGTATTCCAATTCCTTTCTTACAATGTTCAACAGCTTCATTTATTGTTAACCATTGTTGTCTAGGATGTTTACTTGCAACAATAACATTTATATAATTTTTACTTCTTATACAATGATCAAAACAAGAAAGTAGAGTATTAGTATCAAAAGGTAGATATATTCTTGTAATATCTGCTTTTTTAGTAACTAAATGATTTAAAAATCCGGGATCTTGATGAGTAAATCCGTTATGGTCTTGTTGCCAAACATGGCTTGTTAAAACATAATTTAGGCTTGCTATTTCTCGTCTCCATGGTAGTTCTTTAGTAACTTTTAACCATTTAGCATGTTGACTAGCCATAGAATCTATTATTCTAACAAATGCTTCATAACAGTGAAAGAAACCATGACGTCCAGTTAATAGATATCCTTCTAACCATCCTTGACATAAATGTTCAGATAACATTGAATCCATAACTCTACCTGATGGTGCTAAAAATTCATCTGACTTATAAATGTGTGATAAGAATTGTCTATTAGTTACATCAAAAACATGATTTAGTCTATTTGATAATGCTTCATCAGGTCCAAAAATTCTAAAGTTTTCAGGATTATTTTTGATAATATCTCTAACAAATTTACCGAGTTCCATCATATCTTGTGCTACAGTTTTTCCACATTCTACTTTTATTCCATATTTTGTAAAATCAGGCATTTTTAATTCTTTTAGAAGTAATCCACCATTAGCATGCTTATTTAATCCCATTGGATTTTTTGGTTTAAGATAATCTAATCTACTAACTAATTTACCGTTTTCATCAAATAATTCTTCAGGATGATAACTTTTCATCCATAGTTCTAATAGTTTTAGATTTTGAATGTGCTCTTCATCAATTTGAAGTGGTATTTGATGTGCTCTAAAAGAACCTTCAATTCTTTTACCTTCACATGATTTTGGTCCTGTCCATCCTTTAGGGGTTTTTAATATAATCATTGGCCAAATAACTTTTTTTGATTTTCCTGTTTTGGCTTTATTTTGAATACCAATTATTTTTTCAATACATTCATCTAATGTTTTAGCCATAACTTCATGCATTTTTAATGTATCTTTTCCTTCGACAATAATTGGTTCATATCCACATCCTGAAAAATAATCCATTAATTCTTCATTAGACATTCTACCAAATATAGTAGGGTTACTTATTTTATAACCATTTAAATGTAGTATTGGAAGTACTGCACCATCTGTTTCTGGATTAATAAATTTATTTGAATGCCAACTTGTTGCAAGTGGCCCTGTTTCGGCTTCACCATCACCAACTACACATGCTACAATTAAATCTTTATTATCAAGTACAGCACCAAATGAATGTGCAAGACTGTATCCTAGTTCTCCACCTTCATTAATACTACCAGGAGTTTCAGGTGCTACATGACTTGATATTCCACCAGGGAATGAAAATTGTTTAAATAATTTTTTCATTCCTTCTTCATTTTCAGTAATATTAGGATATATTTTTGAATAACTTCCTTCTAGGTATGTTTGAGCAACCATTGCATTACCACCATGACCAGGACCTGATACATAAATCATATTTAAGTTGTATTTATTTATAACTCTATTTAAGTGTGTATATATAAAGTTTTGACCAGGAACTGTACCCCAGTGTCCAACAAGTTTTTTCTTTATATGTTCTAATTTAAGTTCTTCTTTAAGAAGTACATTATCTAATAAATATAATTGTCCTACAGCAAGATAATTACTAGCTCTAAAATAACAATCTATATCATATAACATTTCTTTTGATAGTGTTTTCATATATTTATCCTCCTATTATATAATTATATATAAAAAAATGTTTTCTTACAAGTAAAATGTGTTATAATGAATTTGGAAATAGGGTGGTAAGAATGGAAATAAAGATGGAATTTGATTATACTCATTTAGGGCCTATTCCTGATGATAAAGAAATTAATTTCCAAAGATTAATTATTAAAGAAGATGGAAGAGTATTTTTAACAAGTTATAATTGTAATAAAAAAATATTGAAAAAAAATATCGCAGAAATAACTGATGCTAAAGAATTGATTTCTCATATTATTAATTCACTTGATAATTATGATGAATCAATATATAAAAATAATGTGGGATGTTATAAAATTGTTTCAAGTAATCAAGATATATTTAGTGGTTCTTTAGATAAAGAAAATAATTTCTTTATTGATTTATCAAATACGATAAGAAATGCTATTTCTTTAAAAAATATGAAATTATTTGATGAAAAAGATTGTTAGTATAATAATTGTAATAGTATCTTTATTACTTATTGGTACTATATTCTTATCTACAAATAAAAAAATTGATTTAGTAGAATCTAATTTAGAAATAGCAAATCCTAAAGATTTAAAACTTGAAGTAATAGAAAATACAAATACTTCTTTAAGATGGAAAGTTATAAATAATACGGGAAAAGAAGTTACTACATCTTATGAATTTTTTATAGAAAAATATAAAGATGGTAAATGGTATTCTTATCAAGTTATCGCTAATTTTAATGAAATTGGTATAAATATTCAAGATGAACATACAGATGCTGTTGATTTTGAAATGATATATGGCAATTTAGAAAAGGGAAAGTATCGTTTTATTAAAAATATTGATGGAAAGTATCTTGCTGGGGAATTCAATATAAATTAAAAAAGCAAATTCGATTTTGCTTTTTTTACTGTTCAATTATTTGTAGTATTTTAGTAAATTCATTATGGGTATTTTTTGGAAAGAATTCAATTGTATTACATATTTCTTTGTTGTCATCACATGAAAAAGTATCATTATTATGGTTATATGTTGCACTTTTTGTGATTCCATCTATTGTATATAATATATCTGATATTTTTTTATTATAATTGTATTTAACGTTTATATATATTCCTTTAGCAAATGCATTTAATTCATAAATATGTTTATTTAAATTAACGCTATAAAGTGGAATATTTTGTCTTTTATAAGTATCTGTAATTGAATCATAATAATAATCATGATTTATAAAATACTCAATTAATTTATTGTCGTTTTTTAAAGACATATTATATATAAAAATACATCCTACAACTAATACTAGTAAAACAATAAATTCCATTCTTTTTTTCATATTATCACCTATAATTAGTGTATCATAATTTTTATTTTTTAACTATATCTAAAATATGTCTTCCGGCACCTAACAATTCTATGCGTTCACAATTTTTAAAATGATAATCTAGTAAAATATGAAATGTTTCATCATCCATGTTATTAATTGTTTTCTTTAAATATTCTGCAGGTCCATCTTGTGAGATGATTTTAATTCTTGATGCACTTGCTAAATCATTTATTTCATTTATATCTTCTAATCTTACATAACTATATAAATCATGTTCATTAGAAATAATATGATAATTTGAATCAACATTATTTTTACTATTTTTAATATTATTATCTATAAATCCATGTGTAATAATAGCATATTCGTTCATACAATAACTAATTAAGACAACACCACGTGTTACTCGTAGTGCTTCTTTTAATGCTTTTACCTTATCTTCTTTACTTATTAAATGATACATAGGTCCGAATAACAAAGTAACATCAAATGAATCGTCATCAAATCTAGATAAGTCTAAAGCATTACCTAAAAATGCTTTTACTTTATCTGATTTTTTTTGAATTACTCTAAGATTATGTTTTACTAATTCTATAGCTGTAACATCATAACCCATTTCTGATAATGTAATAGAATATTTACCACATCCAGCGCCTATATCTAATATTTTGTCTCCTTTTTTTAAATAATCTTTTATATATTTCATGGCTGTTAAAAATTCGACTTGAGCATGTTTTGTATTTAATCTTTTGTCTTCGTTGAATTTATTATAATAATTAATTAATTCTTGTTCGTTCATAAATAATCACCATGTATAATATATCATAAATATTGTAAAGTTATAAAGTGTTTATTATTATTATGATGAGTAGTATAGGAAGATATAAGAATATCCCATTACTAAGTAGATAAAGGCATAGTAAAAAAATATCAAAATGATTTGACAAATAATAATGCTTGAGTATAATAACATCAGGTGATGCTATGTTTGGCAGTAAAGAAATAGAGCTTTACAACAATATTCAAAATGAAAAAGATTATGAACAAAAAATAAAGTATGTTAGTTTAATTAAATCAGATGAGTTATTAGAAAAGTTGGTTAATGAAAATAGTTTATCATTAAGTTTAGTCGCTATTAATAGTATGTCTAATGATGCTTTAAAAATGAAATATTTATATATGTTTAGTACTATTGATAAAATTAAAATAATATCTTCATTTACAAATAAAGATAATATTAAAAGTTTTTTATTTCAAAAGGAATTTTATAATTATATTCCAGTATTGTTAAAGTGTATAAATGATTATAATTATACATTTGATTTCTTTATGAATACTAAAGATATAGACATAAAAAAACAAATTATAGAATATGAAGATAATGTTTATTTTAAAAATGTATTGTTAGATAATATTAGTCCTAGAGTAATAGGGGATATTATTAAAAGTAATGATAATCCAAAATTAGAAAATGTTTTAATGAATTATGATGTTGATACTCGTATTACTTTTGGTCTTGAATTAGAATGCCTTACAGAAAATTATAAAGAAGTTTTAAACTGTGAAAATATATTAAAGAATTGGAAAATAACTCAAGATGCATCCGTAAAAAAGGGTGTCGAAATTATTTCTCCTGTTTTAAATTATGATCAAGAATCAATTAAGGAATTAAAGTACGTATGTGAAATGCTTGCTAGAAATAATTTTAGTGTTGATAATACTTGTGGGGGACATGTTCATCTGGGTTTTGATTATTTTGAAGATGTTTTTGAGTATGCTACATTTTTGACATTATATTCTAGAATAGAAAATCTTTTATATATTATAGGAAATCGTTCAGGTACGACTACTCGTGATGGTTTTTCTGAATTTGCAATATTTTTAAATGATGATACTTTAAATATTGTAAATAATATTAATTATGCTAAATTTAACAGTATGGATAGTTATGTAGATTTAATCAAAGGTACACAATATCATAAATTTTATGGATTAAATTTAACTAATATAGGTAATAAAGAAAAAAATACAATAGAATTTAGATTCCCAAATGGAGAATTAGATTTCAATGAAATAATTCATAATATTAAGTTGTTTGCTAAATTATTTGAAGTTTCAAAGGAAATTACTTATACAAGGGATAAAAAATTATTATCATTATATAGAGATATTATTTCTTCATATGATATGTACATGCAAATAGAGAATTTATTAGATTTATTATTTGATAATGATTTAGATAAAGAATTTTACATGGATAGATATGAACAAAATGTTGAGTTAAATTATTATATATAAAAAGACAAAGAATTATAATTTCTTTGCCTTTTTATTTATATATTTGTAATGTAATATGATATAATGTCGATGTACTACCATTATAGAACAAAAAAATCGCCTAAGCGATTGTCTCATTGAGTATTTAGGGTAATTGAAAATCAAAAACCTTTATTTTAACTCTCTATGTCATCTTAAATGGTATTAATTTAAGACAATATAATTTTATCATTAATTAGGAGGTAATGTCAACATGAAAAAATATAATATTGGACTTGATATTGGAACAACATCTGTAGGGTGGGCTGTTGTAGATAATGAAAATAATAAAGTTATTAGAAAAGGCAATAAAAAATTATGGGGTGTAAATTTATTTGAACAAGCTAATACAGCTGAAGCAAGAAGAATGCAACGTAATACACGAAGAAGATATGATAGAAGAAGAAAAAGAATTAAATTATTACAAAATGAGTTTTATAATGAAATAAGCAAAGTGGATAATTTATTTTTTAAAAAATTAAAAGAATCATTTTATAATGATTTAGATACTGTAAATAAAACAGTTAAAATCAATGATAAAGAAAGAAAAGCATATAGAATTTTTGCTAAAAAATATCCAACTATCTATCATTTACGAAATGAGCTTATGTTTTCAAATGATAAAATGGATATTAGATTAGTTTATTTAGCTATTCACCATATTATTAAATATAGAGGAAATTTTTTATATACTAATGACATAAATATAGAAAACATAAATTCAAAGGACAAATTAAAAGAGTTATTTGAATTATTAAATGAAAAAGATTTTCTTGATATTAATGAAAATATAATAAATGAGTTTGATTATGAAAAATTTGATGAAATAATAAAAATAGAGAATAAAAAAGATAGAAAAATGGAATTTAAAAAATTATTTACTTGTTTAGGTGAAAATATAGCAAAAGAAATTTCAACAATGTTAGTTGGTGACAAATTTAATGTACCAAATTTATTTAATATTGATACTGATCAAAAATTTTCAATTAGTTTAAAAGGAACAGATTATGATGATAAATATGATGAAGTAGAAAATTTACTTGAAGATAATATTGAAATTTTAGAATTATATAAAGAAATATATAATATAATATTTATAAAACAATTATTTAAAAACAGTAATACTCCTTATATTTCCTTATCTATGGTTAATAAATATAATGAACATAAGGAAGATTTAAAATTTTTAAAACAAGTTTTAAAAAATAATAAAGAATTATATAAAAAAATGTTTAAAGGTAATGATTGTGAATACAATAAATATATAAGAAATAAATATATATATGATGATTTTAGAAAAAAATTTGATTCTTCATTAGAAAAAATAATTAAAACGATGAATGATAGTGATTTAGTAAATTCATATTATAATAAATATAAACTAAAAATTGAAAATGAGACTTTTATTCCTAGAATAACAGATACAGATAATGGCAAATATCCTTATCAACTTAATAAAATAGAATTAATTAAAATTATTGAAAATCAAGGTAGATTTTATCCTTTTTTAAATGAAAAAATAGATGGTGTTTATAAACTTGTTAAGTTGCTTGAATTTAGAATTCCTTATTATGTTGGGCCTTTAAATAATACAACTTCAAAGAGTAATTTAACAAATAGTAATTCTTGGTTCGTTAGAAATTCAAATGAAATAATTACACCATATAATTTTGAAAAAGTAGTAAATTTAGATGCTTCTGCTGAAAAATTTATTAAAAATATGATTTCTCATTGTACATATTTATTAAATGAATATGCTATGCCTGCAGATTCAATAATGTATTCTAAATTTAAATTAATGAATGAATTAAAACAAATTAGAGTTAATACATATAAATTATCCAATGATTTTCAACAAAAAATAATTAATGATTTATTCATGAAAAGCAATAGGAGTATTACAAATTCACAATTTTTAAATTATTTATATCAAACAAGTGAATATCGTAATTTAGGTGAATTAAAAGTTACTGGTTATTCTTCTGATAAAGGGTTTGCAAATAGCATGAAATCTTATTGTGATTTTTTTGGTGAAGATGGTATTTTTTGCGATTGTGATTATAATATAGATGATGCAGAAAATATTATTGAATGGATTACAATTTTTGAAGATAAATCTATTTTAGAAAAAAAAGTTAAAGAGTCATACCCTAATTTAAATGAAAAAGCAATTAAAAAAGTATTATCAAGAAAGTATAAAGGTTGGAGTAGTTTAAGTAAAAAATTAATTTTAACTAAGTATTATGAAGATAAGAAAACACATGAATTTTATTCTATATTGGATTTAATGGAAAAAACAGATGAAAATTTTATGCAAATTATTAATAATAATAAATATAATTTTCAAGAATTTATAAATAATGAAAATGAACTAAAAAATATAGATAAATTAGATTATTCTGTTGTTTCCAACTTGGCAACATCTCCAGCAAATAAAAAGGGAATATATCAATCATTGAAAATATTAGAAGAGATTATTAATTATATTGGATATGAACCTAATAAAATTATTATAGAAATGGCAAGAGGAGAAGAAGAGAAAAAAAGAACAGATAGAAGAAAAGATTATTTAGTTAAATTATACGAATCTTCAAAAGAACAAATTGAAAACTATGAATTCTTAATGAAAGAACTTAAAGAAATAGAAAATTTTAATATGAAATATTTTTTATATTTTATTCAAGAGGGTAAAAGTTTATATTCTGGAAAAAAATTAGATATTAATGAATTAAATGAATATGAAATAGATCATATTTTACCTAGAACGTTGATTAAAGACAATTCAATTGATAATTTAGCACTTGTAGAAAAGAAAGAAAATCAAGATAAAGGTGCATCTTTAGTTCTACCAAAAGCATTTAGAAATAATTACACAATAGCATTTTGGAATAGACTAAAAGATCTTAAACTTATTTCTGCAAAAAAATTATATAGATTAACTAGAAATGAATATAATAAAGAAGATATTGAAGGATTTATAAATCGTCAACTTGTTGAAACAAGACAAATTACAAAACATGTTGCAAATATAATTAAAAATTATTATAAAAAAACTAAGGTTGTATATATTAATGCAGGATTATCTCATAATTATAGGGAAAAATTTGAACTTTTTAAATTTAGAGATTTAAATGATTATCATCATGCTCATGATGCATATCTTGCAGCAGTCTTAGGTAATTATAGAACTTCTATTTATGGCGATAATTTTGATTTAGACATGCATAAAGATTTATTCAATAGGTTAATTGAAAATAAAGATTATAAAAATTTAAATTATGGATTCTTTATTAATAGTTTAGATAATAACATGAAAATTTTTAATGAGAAAACAGGTGAAATGATATTTGACCCTGAAACATTTAATAATATTGTTAAGGATACACTTTATAACAATGACATTATTGTTACAAAAAAACCAGAAATATATACTGGTGAATTTTTCCAACAAACAAAAAATAAAAAAGGTGAATATGGTGTAGAACTAAAGAAAAATCTTCCAACAGAAATGTATGGATCATATACATCATTAAAATGTTCATATATGTGTTTAGTAGAATATAAAAATAAAAAGAAACTAATAGGAATTCCATATTTAATTGATTCAAAATCAAAAATGAATATTGAAGTTAAAAATGATTTTATTAAGAAACATTTAAAACTAAAAGATAATGAAAGTTTCATAATTTTGAAAGATAGAATACCATTTAATACTTTATTAAAATATAAAAATCATAATGTTAGAATTAAAGGTTATTCCGTAGCAAAAGCAAATTGTGAAATATGTAATGATATTCAATTTAAAGTTAAAAAAGAAATGATGAATAAATGGAAAATAGATTTAAACAGCATATATAGTAAAAATGTTAAAATTGATGAAATTAATGAAGATAATTTAAATGAAATAATAATATACATTATCAATAAAATTAATGAACAATATTATTTATATATTAAAATTAGTGATAAATTAATTGATTTATTAAAAGATAATATATTGTCAAAAGAAGATAAAATTCAATTAATTAAAGAATTACTAAAAATGATTCATGCAAATAGTGCAAATGCAAATTTAAAATTTTTAAATACTAAAGGTTTAGATGATAGAGTTGGAAGATTAGCAGGTATTAACATAACAACGGGTACAATAATTTACCAGTCACCAGCAGGATTAAAAGAAAATAAATATGAGTTTTAGAACTATAGTAATAACAAATAAGGCAAATTTAAATTATAAAAATAGATTCTTGATTGTTAAACAAGAATTAGAAGAAAAATATATTCATTTATCTGAAATAGATACAATTATAGTAGATTCTATAAGTGTATCTATTTCAACTTATTTGTTAAAAGAATTAAAAGAAAATAAAATTAATATAATTTTTTGTGACGAAAAACATAATCCTTTTGGTGAATTAACTACATTTTATTCATCACATAATTCTAGTAAAAAAATATTAGAGCAGTCACAATTTTCTAACAAAGATAAAGATGAATTATGGATGAAAATAATTAAAAATAAAATTACTAATCAAGCTATTTTATTAAATTTAATAAAAAGTGATAATTTTAATTTATTAATTGATTATTCCAACGATGTCAAACTTGGTGATAAAACAAATAGAGAAGGTCACGCATCAAAAGTTTATTTTAATTCATTATTCGGTAAACAGTTTATTAGACATAATTCTGATTCAATAAATTATGCATTAAATTATGGATATTCAGTATTGTTATCAATGTTTAATAAAGAAATTATAAATTATGGTTGTATAACACAATTGGGAATACATCATAAAAATGAATTTAATGAATTTAATTTATCATGTGATTTAATGGAACCTTTTAGAGTAATAATCGATGATTTTGTTTATAAAAATAAAGATTTAGAATTTAATAAAGAATATAAATTACAAATTATTAATTTATTTAATGATAAATTTAAATATAAAAATAAAAATTATACACTAAAAGATATAATCAAGATGTATGTAGGTGATACTCTAAATTCTATAATAGAACATAAAGAGTATGTTAATTTTATTTATGAGAGATAGATTTATGAGAACAATTGTTTTTTTCGACTTGCCTGTATTATATAGTGCTGATAGAAAAAATTATAGAAAATTTAAAAAATATTTAATTAAAGAAGGTTTCATTATGTTACAAAATTCTGTGTATTCAAAATTATGTTTAAATAGTCAACAAGCTGATTTACTTATTCAAAGAATTAAAAAAAATTCTCCAAAAAAAGGTATAATACAAGTATTAAAATTAACAGAAAATCAATATAGTCAAATTGAATATATTATTGGTAATTCTAATATAAAAGTTGAAAGCAGTGAGGATAGTTTAATAGTATTATGAAATTGGTAATTAATTTTTTAGATAATGATTTATATATAAATAGTGAAAGAGTTTTATCTATAGAAGTTGAAAATAAATCTTATTTCTATAGAATTGTTAATTGTTTTAATAGTCTATATGTTGGTGATAAAATAGATGAAATTAATTTTTATGATGAAAAATTTAATGAAATAAATTTAAATAATAAGATATTAATAATGTATGATTTTTTTAATTTTGATTTTAATTCAAAAAAAAATATTTCTAAAATATATAAATTAATAGAAGATAATTTAGATGAAAAAAGTCTACAATCCTTTAATAATTTATATTCTAAATTATTAAAAATATTGAAAAATGAACTAAATTATCTTGATATAAATATAAAATTAGATGAAGAATACAAAATGGAAAACATTTTAAAAATAGTTAAATTATCTATTGAAAAAAAAGATAGTTTAATGGATAATTTATTTCTATTAATTGATTTAGAAAAAATATTAAAAGTAAATGAAATACTAGTTTTTGTTAATTTGAAACAATATTTATCAAAAGATGAACTTAAGGAATTTTATAAATATATAGTTTATAATAATTTATGTGCTGTTTTTGTTGATTCTCAAACATATGGAATTGCTGATAATATGGAAAATAAAATAATTATTGATGATAATTTAAACGAATTTGTGTTATAATTGTTAATAGATATAGATTACATTTAAGATGAAATTAATTTTTCTATGTAATTAATATATATAGATTTGAGGTTTTAGATCTATGTCATCTTAAATGGTATTAAAACACAAAAAAATAATAGAAATATATAATAAGGGTTTTAGATCTATGTCATCTTAAATGGTATTAAAACTGCTTCAGTGGCTACTGGACTTGTTGATATGTTTTAGATCTATGTCATCTTAAATGGTATTAAAACAAGAAATATTTGATGAATTTGATATAACTTGTTTTAGATCTATGTCATCTTAAATGGTATTAAAACTATAAGTTATATATCAACAGGAGTTGACTTGTTTTAGATCTATGTCATCTTAAATGGTATTAAAACTAATAATTTTAGTTTTGAGGGTTATATCAAGTTTTAGATCTATGTCATCTTAAATGGTATTAAAACAAGTCATAATATCATTGATTTAATAGAAGTGTTTTAGATCTATGTCATCTTAAATGGTATTAAAACCGGAGCTTCTGTATTACAAGGACGTCAAGTGTTTTAGATCTATGTCATCTTAAATGGTATTAAAAC
>JALERC010000098.1 GCA_022763805.1 Mycoplasmatota bacterium
TTATTATTTAAATATGATATAGTTGCACCTTTCTTAAATTCTTTTACTATTTTAACTTTTTGTTCCAAAGTCCATTTCTTATGTTTACCCATGAAAAAACACCTCCAAAGTCCTTTCTAAATAAATTTTACCATATTTTGGCTCTTTTTATTTAGTGTGAACTTTAAAGGTATTATAATCAATTATCTACATTTTTTTATATAATTATATACATTATTAACAGTATTATTAAAATTATTAAAATCAACATCAAACCATTTAACATCCATTTGATTATTAAACCAAGTATATTGTCTTTTAGCATATCTTCTAGAATTACGTTTAATAAGATCTAGACACTCCTCAAGAGAACTTTTTCCTTCAAAATAAGGAAATAATTCTTTATAACCAATTGGTGTCATAATAGCTTTTGTTCTTACATTTGTTTCATAAACCCATTTAGCCTCTTCTATTAGTCCATTATTAACCATAACATCTACTCTATAATTTATTCTTTCATACAAATAATCACGATCAGTAGTAAGACCTATAAAAAGAGTATCATAAAGAAGTTTATCACTTTTTTTACTACTAGGTACAAACCCGTTTTGGTTAAAACAATCAATTGCTCTTTCAACTCTTTTACGATTATTTTTATGAATAGTAGTATTAGGATCTATATTAAGTAAAATTTCATATAATTCATCATTAGAATATTTACTATAATCTCCTTTATTATTTTCTTCTTTAAATTCATAATCATATAATGCAGCCTTAACATAAAGTCCTGTACCCCCACATAAAATAGGAGTTTTACCACGACTAATAATATCATCAATTAATGCTCTAGTATCTCTTTGATAATCAAAAACTGTATAATCTTCATCAATATTTTTTATATCAAATAAATGATGAACTATACCTTCTTTTTCTTCTTCAGTAATTTTGGCAGTAGCTATATTTAAATCTTTAAACACTTGAGTTGAATCAGCATTAATAACTTCCCCATTAAAAATTTTAGCTAATTCAACACTCATTTTTGTTTTACCTACACAAGTAGGTCCAACAATTGCAATAACCATTATTTAATAAACATACTATCGCCAAATGAGAAGAATCTATATTTATTTTTCACAGCTTCATTATAAGCATTTAAAATATTTTCTTTACCTGCTAAAGCTGAAACTAACATAACTAAGGTTGACTTAGGTAAATGAAAATTAGTAATTTGTTTATCTATTGCTTTAAATTTATAACCTGGATAAATAAATATTTGTGTCCATCCACTACATTCTTTAAATGTATTGTATAAACTCATTACAGTTTCTAATGTTCTAGTACTAGTAGTACCAACACTTACAATATTGTAACCATTTTCTTTGGCATCATTAAGTATATCTGCAGTCTCCTTACTCATCTCATAAAATTCAGAATGCATTGTATGATTTTTTACATCATCAACATTAACAGGTCTAAAAGTTCCTAGTCCTACATGTAAAGTAACATAAACAATTTTTACGCCCTTTTCTTTAATTTTATCAAGTAATTCTAAAGTAAAATGAAGTCCAGCAGTAGGTGCAGCAGCACTACCAGGTGTAACAGCATATACAGTTTGATATCTATCTTTATCTTCAAGTTTTTCATGAATATAAGGAGGAAGTGGCATTTCACCAAGAGTATCTAATATTTCATATAAAATACCTTTATATATTAACTTAAACTCTCTAATTCCTTCATCACCAACACGAATACATTCAGCTTTAAGTTTTCCATCACCAAAATTTATAACAGTACCTACTTTAACTCTTTTAGCAGGTTTAGCTAAACATTCCCAACAATCATCACTAGTAGTCTTAAGCATTAATATTTCAATTACTGCATTAGTTTCTTCTTTAACCCCATAAAGTCTTGCAGGAATAACTTTAGTATTATTCATAACAAGAACATCATTTGGTTCTAAATATTCTATAATATCCGAAAAATGTCTATGTTCAATTTCACCTGTTTTTTTATCAAGAACTAATAGTTTTGAAGAATCCCTTTTTTTAAGAGGAGTTTGTGCTATTAATTCTTCAGGTAAATAAAAATCAAAATCATCAGTTTTCATATATTCCTCCCTTTTTTAATGCAAATATATTATATCATTTTTTTATTATAATGCAATTTAAAAAAATAGAGAAATATCTCTATTTTTATAACATTATTTAAGTATAAATCTTTTTT
>JALERC010000037.1 GCA_022763805.1 Mycoplasmatota bacterium
ATATTATTAACAAAAAAGAATAAAATTAATGTATAATTAAAATTGAAGTAAGGTGGGAAAGTATGAATGTTAAAAAGTATTTAAAAGATTTTCACAAAATAACATCTTATTATGACCAATTGGTTGAAATGACAAATAATAAAGAATATGTTGGGATTAATAATGAGTGGATTATAGATAACTATTATTTAATAGTTGAACATAAAAATCTTATAACAGATGATATTAAGGGTATCAAAAAAATATTAAAAGATAAACAAAGAATTATTGGTGTACTAAGATCTATTATTATAAAAAATGATTATAGTATAACTTTTAAAAAATTAGTTAATGAATTAAATAACTATCAAAAGAAAAATGAATATAATTTTTCTTACGAAGAATTAGAAGCAATAACAACAATACTTGCAATATTATATAATAATAAAATTAAAGAATTTTGTATTGAACAAGCAAACAATCTAGAAATTAAAAAACATGTAGAAAATATAATTCAAAATCATAAAAATTTGAAATTAAAACATTTTGATATTACAGATGAATTTATTACTGAACCAAGATATATATTTGAAATAAATAATCAATTAAAAGCTCTTGGAGAAGTACAAAATGAAATTGTAATTGAATTATCAGATTTTTTAGCAGAAAAGGATATTTCATTAAAAGAATTACTAAATAAAGAATATCATAAACAAATAGATGACAATAATTTAATATCTAACTTATTTAACAATTTAAAATCTTTTATGGAATATGATATAGAAGAAATTTATAAAAAAATTAGTAAAACAGAAAGACTTCTTTTAAATGATAAAATATATAAAAGAATGACTGTTGAGACAAAAAAATTATATAGAAATAAAATAAAAAAAGTTGCTAAATTTAAAAAAATTTCTGAATATGATTATGTCGAAAAAATATTCGATTCAGAAAAGCATATAGGAATGAAATTATTTAAACAAAAAAATTATTTGATGCGTAAAAGAGTTTATGTATCTTATATATTAATTATGACAATACTATTATCATTAATACTTTCAAAAGGAAATATTTTAGGATTTATATTATTATTATTTCCTATGAAAGAAATTATAGGTCAAGTTTCAAATACGATTATAAGTAAATTTACTAAAACAGAACCTATTCCAAAAATGAATTATAGTAAAGGAATACCTAATGATTCAAAAACAATGATAGTAATACCTACTATTATAAAAAACAAACAAAAAATAAAAGAAATGTTTGATACACTTGAAACATTCTATATAGTAAATAAATCAAATAACTTATATTTTACATTAATAGGTGATTGTTCAAGTGAAAAAACTAAAGAAGTTGAATTTGATTCAGAAATTGCAGAATATGGAAAAAATTTAATTGAAGAATTAAATAAAAAATATAATAAAAGATTATTTAATTTCGTATATCGAAATAGATTCTATAATGAATCTGAAGGCTGCTATTTAGGATTCGAAAGAAAAAGAGGAGCATTACTACAATTTAATCATTTAATACTTGGTAAATACTCTGTTGATGAAAAACATAAATGGTTTAGAATGCAAACTCTAGATAATTTTAATGAAAAAATTAAATATGTAATAACATTAGATGCTGATACTAAATTACTTTTAAATTCAGCACTTAATCTAGTTGGAGCTATGGATCATCCATTAAATAAGCCAATATATAATAAAAATCATACAAAAATAGTAAAGGGATATGCACTATTACAACCTAAAGTATCAGTAGATATAGAAGCTACTAATAAAAGTTTATATTCACAAATCGTTGCTGGTATCGGTGGTTTTGATACATATGCCGAGACTATTCCTAACTTTTATCAAGATGTATTTAAAGAAGGAAGTTTTGTTGGAAAAGGTATTTATAATGTAGAAATATTTGATAACTTATTATATGAAAAATTCCCTGATAATAGAATACTATCTCATGATTTACTTGAAGGATGCTATTTAAGATGTGGTTATGTGTCAGATATTGAATTTGTTGATGATTTCCCATCAAAATTCTTAAGTGATACATCAAGACATCATAGATGGGCTAGAGGGGATACTCAAATAATAGGATGGTTATTTAATAAAATTGAAAATCATGAAGGTAAAAAAATAAATAATCCATTAGATATATTAGGAAAATATAAAATATTTGATAATATAGCAAGAATGTTTTTATATCCTTCAGTATTATTACTATTAATACTATCTATAGCTAAAAAACAATATATTTGGTTATTAATATCATGTTTTACGATGATATTTCCAATTTTCTTATTTATTAGTAATAAACTTTATTTTAAAAGAAATAAACATTTAACTGTATATTATAGAAATTTAAAATTTGGCGGAGAATCTTTGATTATAAATTCATTTATAGCATTATCTACTTTACCTTATTATGCTAATTTATATATGAATGCATTTTTTAAAACAATGTATAGATTATTAATATCAAAGAAAAACTTACTTAATTGGATTACAGCAGAAGAAGCAGAAAAAACTATTTCTTCTAAATTAAGTAATTATATAAAGAATTTTAAATTAAATATTATAATTGGATTTATATTATTATTCTTTGGTCCAGTTGGAATTTTATTTGGTCTTTCATTTATTTCAGCTCCATTTATTTTATGCTATATAAGTAGAGATTTAAGTAAAAAAGAAATTAAAAAAGAAAATGTTGATGAAATTAAAGAATTATCGTTTAGAACATGGAGATACTTCCAAGATAATTTAAAAGAAGAATTTAACTATTTAATACCAGATAATTATCAAGAAAATAGGGAAAACTTACTTGATACTAGAACATCTCCAACAAATATAGGTTTTTCACTACTAGCAGTAATTAGTGCTTATAAACTTGATTTTATAAGTTATAAAGATAGTGTTGATTTAATAGAAAAAATTACTACTTCAATCGAAAAACTTGAAAAATGGAATGGACATTTGTTTAACTGGTATAATATTAAAACGTTAGAAAAATTGAATCCGGCATTTGTATCAACTGTAGATTCAGGAAACTTAGTTGCTTCTTTAATAATTGCTAAACAATTTGTAAAAGATGAAAATAGATTATATAGTAGATTAGAAAAATTAATTAAAGCAACAGATTTTAAAAAACTATATACAGATAAAAATGTATTTTCAATAGGCTATGATGAGCATGATAGTAAATTATCGGTATATAACTATAATTCATTTGCAAGTGAATCAAGAATAACATCTTATGTTTCAATAGCATTAGGATGCGTACCAAATAAACATTGGTTTTGCCTTGATAAAAGCTTAACAGCACATAATGGTTATAAAGGTGTAATTTCATGGTCTGGAACATCATTTGAATACTATATGCCTTTAATCTATATGAAAAATTATCCTAATACATTATTAGATGAATCTTATGAATTTGCATACAATGTTCAAAAAGATTATGTTGAAAATATTGATAAAAGATTACCTTGGGGAATAAGTGAAAGTGCATATGATGAATTAGATGATTCTTTAAACTACAAATATAAAACTTTCTCTACTCCAAAATTAAAATTAAAAGAAGATATTAATCCTAGACTTGTAATATCTCCATATTCTTCATTAATGGCAATTGAACTTCATCCTAATGAAGTAATTAAGAATGTTAACAAGTTTAAAAAATTAGATATGTATAGCGATTATGGATTATATGAATCTTATGATTATGAAACAAAAAAACCTGTTAGATCATATTTCGCACATCATCAAGGAATGATATTATGTGCTATTACTAATTATCTAAAAGATGAAGTACTTAAAGAACTATTCATGGATGATGTACAAATGAAAACATATAATATTTTGTTAAAAGAAAAAGTACAATTAAAAACAAATATCGATATGAAAATGGCTGAATATAAAAAATATAATTATAATAAAGAAACAATTTATAATGATATTAGGGTTTATAATTATATTTCAGATATGCCAGAAATATCAATGTTATCAAATCAAAAATATACTTTACTTATGAATGATCGTGGTTCCTCATTCTCAAGATATAGAACTATACAACTAAATAGATATAGAAAAATTACAGAACAAGATTATGGTATGTTTATGTATATTAAAGATTTAAAAACAAATAAGGTTTGGTCTAATACATATGCACCAGTAAATGAAGTTCCAGATGATTATGAAGTAGTGTTTGCATCAGATCAAATAAAATATAAAAGAGTGGATGATGATGTTATTACTAAAACTAAAATTATAGTTTGTAAGGAACATCATGCTGAAATTAGAAAGATAACATTTATAAATAATTCTAAAGAAAATAAGACATTAGAATTAACAACATATACAGAACCTATTATTTCAAATAATATGGATGATATTTCACATAGAGTATTTAATAATATGTTTATAAGAAGTGAATATGATCCGGAACTTGAAAGTCTAATAATGGTTCGTAAATCAAGAAATGATAATATTAATAATTATATGGTTAATAAATTATTTATACCAGAAAATACTAGAAAATTTGAATACGAAACAGAACGTGGTAATTTTATAGGAAGAAATAGGAATACTAATAATCCATTAGCACTTAACCAAAAATTATCCAATAAAGTAGGAACATCACTTGATCCTATAATGAGTTTAAGAAACAGAATTAGTATTAAACCTGGAGGTAAAAAAAGTGTTTACTTTATATGTGGTTATGGTAAAAGTAAAGTGCAAATTAACGAAATTATTAATTCATATAATGATGTAGCTAAAATAAAAGAAGCATTTAAATTATCTAGTTTACATAGTATAGCTAAGATTAAATCGTTAAATATTACAGGTGAACAATTAAGATACTATAATATAATGCTTAACTATTTATATCAAACAACAAAAATTGCTATTAACAATGAAAGATTAGAATTGTTAAAACATAATGCATTAACACAAAGTGGATTATGGAAATTTGGTATAAGTGGTGATAGACCAATTATAAGTATTCATGTACATGGTGTTGAAGATTTAAGCTTTGTAAATGAAATGTTAAAAGTATTTGAATACTACAAATTAAATTCTATATTTGTAGATGTAGTATTTATTAATTCTGATAATCCTGAAGAAGCTAAAATTATTAAAAAGAAAATTGATGAAGAATTATATAGAATATATTCACAAAATTCATTTAATCATGTACCAGGTAATGTTACTGTAATAGATAGAAGTAATATTAATGATGATGAAATGACTCTTCTAAACTTAGTACCTAGATTAAATTTTGATACTTCCTTAAATAAATCATTAAAAGAAAACATTGAAGATTTACAAAAAAATAATTCAATATATGTTGATAATTTACCAAAACTTGAAACAAATGAATTACCAGTATTTAAAAATAATGATATAGAGTATTTTAACTCTTATGGTGGATTTATTAATGATGGTAAAGAATATGAAATAATTAATAGTGATACTCCAGCACCTTGGACAAATGTTATTGCAAATAAAAATTTTGGTACAATAATTACTAATAATGGTTGTGGATTTACATATTGTTATAATTCAGGTGAATATAAAATTACATCATGGACTAATGATGTAGTATTAAATGATAAATCTGAAGGTATAAATATTAATGACAAAATATTCAATCCAACAAAATGTATTCATGGTTTTGGTTATTCAATACTTTCAAGTGAATCTAAAAATCTTAAAAAGCAATTAACTGAATTTGTTGCAAAAGATGATAATGTCAAATTATATTTATTAGAACTTGAAAATAAATTAGATGAAGATCAAGAACTTGATATAGGATTTTGGATTAATCCAACATTAGGTAATTTTGAGGAAAAAACAAGTAGACATATATTATCTGAATATATGGAAAATGACAATTATCTAAAAATGCGTAACGTATATAGTCTAAATTATAGTGATGCTATAGTATTTATGTCATCATCTGAAAAAATTGATACAGCTTTAACAAATAGAATTTTATTAAAAACTATTAATATTAAAGTAAATATAAAGGCAAAAGCTAAGAAGACTTTAGCATTTAGTTTAGGATGTACAAGAGATGAACAGGAATTATTATCACTTAAAAATAAATATAGTAATTTAGATAATGTTATTAATGAACTTGATATAGTTAAAAAAGATTGGGAGAAAACATTAGGTGTAATTAAAGTTAAAACTAATGATGAATCATTTAATTATGTAATGAATGGTTGGTATTTATATCAAACATTATCATCTAGAATTATGGCTAAAGCTGGATATTATCAAGTAAGTGGAGCATTCGGGTATAGAGATCAATTGCAAGATTCTATGAATATTTCATTTATTAAGCCAGATTTATCTAGAAAACAATTAATCATTAATGCATCTCATCAATTTATGGAAGGAGATGTGTTACATTGGTGGCATGAACAAAATCATTTTGGTTTAAGAAGTAGATATAAAGATGATTTCTTATGGCTTGTATATGCTACGATTGAATATGTACAAACTACTGGAGATTATGCCGTATTAGATGAACAAATTCCTTTTGTTAAAGCTCCAAAACTTGAATCATATCAACATGAATTAGGTGTGGTATTTGAATATACAGAAGAGAAAAAATCATTACTTGATCATTGTATTCTTTCAATTGAATATTCTAAATCACAATTAGGAAGTCATGGAATTCCACTAATGGGTGGTGGTGACTGGAATGATGGAATGAATTTAGTAGGTATTAAAGGAAAAGGAGAAAGTGTTTGGTTAGGATTTTTCCTATACAATATTATTGATAGATTTATTGAACTTCTAGAAAAATTAAACATGGATACATCATCTTATGTAAGTTTTAATAAAAAACTTAAAAAATCCTTAAATGAAAATACTTGGGATGGTGATTACTATTTAAGAGCATTCTTTGATAATGGTGATCCATTGGGTTCACATTTAAATGATGAATGTAAAATAGATTTAATAAGTCAAAGTTTTTCTATTCTAAGTGATGTAGTACCTAATAATAAAAAAGAACAAGTAATTGGTTCTGTTGAAAAAAATCTAGTAGATAAAGAAAATAATATTATTAAATTATTAGACCCACCATTTGAAAAATCTAAGAATAATCCTGGTTATATTATGAATTATCCTAAGGGTATAAGAGAAAATGGTGGACAATATACTCATTCAACTTCATGGTATATTATGGCTTTAATTAAAGCTGGTCTATATGATAAAGCATATGAATATTATCAAATGATTAATCCTGTTAATAGAACTTTAACTAAAGATGGTGTATTAAAATATAAAGTTGAACCTTATGTTATTGCTGCAGATATTTATTCTAACGAAAAATATCCAGGACATGGAGGATGGACTTGGTATACAGGAAGTAGTGGTTGGTTCTATAAAGTTGGAATTAAACATATTCTAGGTATTCATAAATTTGGTGATAAATTAGAAATAAAACCTGGAGTTCCAAGTAGTATTAATAATTATGTAGTAGATTATAAATATATGGATACTAATTATAATATAACTGTAAATATTACTGATTTTGAATCCATTATATATGATGATAAAGAGGTTTCGGAAATTAAGTTAGTAAATGATATGAAAGATCATATAATAGTAGTTAATAAAAAGAGGGTATAATATGAATTTGGAATTAGAAAAATATACAAAACTAAAACCAGACATGAAAGATTATGAACATAATCTTGAAAGACTGAAATCATATGATATGACTGGTTGGATGGAAATTGATGAAAATGTAGATGATATAATTGAAACAGCGAAAAATATTGATTTATTAGTTGTTATTGGAATTGGTGGTTCATATATGGGGGCGAAAGCATTAGTTAATATGTTTTCTAACCCTTTTACTCCATCAAAAGTAGTTTTTGCAGGTTATACTTTAGATAGTCATTATCTTAATCAGTTAAAAGAATATATAAAAGATAAAAATGTTGTTTTAAATGTTATTTCTAAAAGTGGTACTACTTTAGAAATAAAAAAAACATATGAGATATTAAAAGAAGAACTTAAGAAAAAGTATTCTAAAGAAGAATTAAAAGATCATATTATTATTACTACTGATAAAGTTAATGGTGAACTTAGAAAAGAAGTAGAAAAGGAAGGATATAAATCATTTATAATTCCAGATAATATTGGTGGAAGATATTCGTGTTTAACACCTGTTGGGCTTCTTCCAATGGCAGTAGCGGGTATTGATATTAAAAGATTACTTAGCGGTGCTAAGAAGGGATTAAAACATGAAAAACTAGCATATTCTTATGCTAGTATCAGAAAGCAAATGTATTATAATGCTAAAGTTGTTGAAAATTTTAGTGCATATCAAGAAAGATTTACTTATTTCCTAGAGTGGTTAAAACAACTTTTCGGAGAAACTGAAGGTAAGCAATTGACAGGAATTTTTCCAACTTCTACAATTAATACAAGAGATTTACATTCTTTAGGACAATTCTTACAAGAAGGAACTCCTTGTATGTTTGAAACTGTAATAAAAGTAGAAAAAGAAAACGAAGAAATTGATAAAATAAATAATTTAGTAATCGATTCTGTTTCAACTGCTCATTATGGACATACTCCATCAATTATTATTAATATAAAAGACATTAATGAAGAATCTATAGGAGAACTAATAACATTCTTCTATTTAGCTGCTAGTATGTCTGCTGTATTGTTTGTAGTCAATCCTTTTGACCAACCTGGTGTTGAAGCATACAAAAGTGAAATTAAAAAAAGACTTGTTTAAACAAGTTTTTTTTTATTCTACTCTTTTTTTATTTTTAAACATATGATATAATATCGAGTCCACAGGAGGAATGTTTATGGAAAAATATCTAATTGCGATAGATTTAGATGGTACATTAAGACATGATGATGGACATATTTCAGAATACTCAATTAATACAATAAAAAAATTAAAAGAAAAAGGACACATAGTAGTTACAGCAACAGCAAGACCACACAACCATGCACTGCAAGTAAATAATGATGTATTCAAAAGTGATTATTTAGTTTGCTCATCAGGTTCTGAAGTATTTGATATTAAAAATGATTATATGATTAATGAAGAGTTTATAAAATATAAGGATGTAATGAAATTGTATAAATATGCTAAAAAATATGATTTAAATATTTCTTTTACTATTGGCAAACATGAATATATTACGAAAAAAAGAAGAGATGATACACAAATACAATTAACAGATATAAATGTTTTAAAAGGAAATGTAAAAGAAGTCTTTGTGACAGATCCTAATAAATTACAAGTAAAAAAGTTTATTAACAAAGTAAAACATATGAATATTGTATTACAAGATTTTCAAACAGAAGAAGGATTTTTTATAGTGTTAGCAGATAATGTTAATAAAGGACATGGAATAAAAACATTAGCTAATTATTTAAATGTTGATAAAATAATTTCTTTTGGAAATGACGAAAATGATATTCCAATGTTTGAAATATCACATATGAGTATCGCTGTATCTAACGCTACTAGTGATGCTCTTAATAAAGCAAATAAAATCATAGAATCAAATAATGAAGATGCGGTAGCAAAATATTTATGTAAAACTTTTTCATTATAAAAGGAGATAATTATGGATAGAGAAAATTATATTAAACAAATACTAGAATTAAAAACAGATGAAGAAAAAATGAAAATGCTTAAGACATTAACATTAGATGAACAAATAATTGTTATTAAATCATTTAGTGATGAAAATATTAAAAAATATATTGGAAAATTTAAATATCAATATTATTTTGAATCTTTATTAGATGGTATTAAAGATGAAATGTATAAAATTGAACAGTTTAAGAAAACAAAAGATTTATATACAAAACTAAGCATAATTTCTGAAACTTCGAATAGAGATTTTCAATATAAATTAATTTCTATGTTGGATGGGTCAATATATAAGGATTTATTAAAAACCAATTTTGATAAACAAAATTATATAAAAGACATAAATTTAAATGTAAAATATGATATTGATCCAGATATAACATTTGGGGTTGAACTTGAAGCATATAATCCAGATTGTGAATTTTATAAAGTTCTTAAAAATATATTAGTTGATTGGAAGTTTGTAAATGAATTATCTGTTAAATATGGATTAGAACTTGTATCTCCAATTTTAAAATTTGATGAGAATAGTTTAAAGGAATTATTCTATGTATGCAGTATGCTACAAAATAATAATTTTATTGCAAATTACAATTGTGGAGGACATATTCACTTTGGTTTTGATTATATAAAGAATAAACAACATCTAATTAATTTCATAAACTTATATACTAATACACAAGATGTACTTTATACTATTTCTAACAGAAGTGGGAATTGTATGAGATCTTGTGTAAATAAATATGCTGTAAAAATTGATAGGGTTGCAACAAAATTATCTTATATTAACTTTGATAAAATCAAATCTTTAGAAGAATGTGCTAAAATAGTAAGGGAAACACAATTATCTAGATATTATGGATTAAATCTCACAAGAATAGGACGAAAAGAAAAAAATACAATAGAGTTTAGATTTCCAAATGGTGAATTAGATTTTAATGAGTTAATAAATAACATAAGATTATTTAGTAAATTACTTGAGAAATCTTTAAATCTTGATGATTGTATTTTATATGATAATAGATTAAAAAATGATGAAAAAATAGAAATATTATTAGATATTTTATTTGACAATGAAGAAGACAAAAATATATATCGTGATAGATATTATAATAATAAAACATTTTTTGATAAATATAAGTATAAAAAACCCATAAAATTATAAATGAAATGAGTGATTATATGAAAATATATTTAGATTGTTGCTTATTTGTATTACAAACTATAAAAAGTGATGATAAAAGAAAAAATGACATCAAAAAATTAAAGCTAGTAGTGGATAAAAATAACAATTTAATATCTATACCATTTAAAAAGGAATCAAATATTAAAGATTCTATTAGAAATAAAATAATTGATGTAATTGGAAGTAATAATTTTCATCTTGAACAAGTACATACTTTCGGAGAAACAAAGTTTTATAATTGTGGATTAATAATAGTATATTTAGGAATTACTAATTACGAAAATATTAAAAAACTTAATGAAGACTATAAATTAGTAGATTTTGAATTAATAGGGAAGAATGAAGTTAAATTTGATAACAAGATAATTAAATATAATACTATTACCAAAAGGATTAATAATAGTTTAGAGTATTCATATGATATTGATACTGATGATTTAAATTTAGAACTTAACATTACTGAATTGTTAACAAGTTATAAAAAAATTGTTTTAAAATTAGATAATTCTGATATTATATTTAAATTTTTACCTAAATATTATGCATTAGAAGATGTAAGAATTATTTATGAGAAATTAAAAGATACAAAAGTAGATAAATCAAACTTTAGAAAAAAAATAATTAAATATTGTAAACCTACAGATATGATTGTTAAAGATAAAGGATATAGACCAACACAATTATATGAAGCAATAATGACAAATTATGAAATATGGTTATAAAAAAGGAAGCTATTTAGCTTCCTTTATTATTTTTACTACCTAATTGTATACCTTTTAAAGTATTAAAAAGTTTTCTAATAACTGTTTCTTCACTAGTTTCAAATTTTATATCGTTTATTTTTGCAACAGGTGATATTACAGCAGCAGTACCACATAATCCGCATTCTTTCATATCTTTGAGTTCATCAATAGATATTTTTCTTTCGGTAACTTTTAATCCTAGATATTCTTCACATACTAAAATTAAATTTCTTCATGTCAATATCTAATTTTATTAAAACAATATTCTTTTGTATTTTTTCCATAATAATCTACTAATTCTTCATCCATACTCCAGTTATACTTTTCTATAATTGATTTAAAATAATTTATCTTATAATCCCTAATTGTAATTAAAGGTTTAGTTGTTCCTAAATATTTAAAGGATTCTAGAAGTAATTTTGTACCTATTTTTCTATTTCTATAATTTTCATTGACAAAAATTGTACAAATCTTTTTTTCATCTTTTCTTTTTAAAAGTGAAAATGCAATAATATTATTATTATCTTTAACATATAAAATGGTTCTATTATTTGTTATTATCGATTCTATTAGATGTTTCATATACCATTCTAAAAAATTAGGGTAATCTTTACTAAAGCCTAATGAACATTTATATATTTCATTTCCTATTTTTATCTTTTCATATAAACTATTTATATCTTTAATATTATAAACATTCACAATATCACCTCGAGTAATAAATATTCTATCATATTTTATTAATTTGTGTTATATTTATTTTGAGGTGAATATTATGCATGAAATGAAATTACAAGATAGATATTTTAATTATATATTAAATGGTACTAAAAGAATTGAATTACGATTATTAGATGAGAAAAGAAGTAAAATTAAAATTGGCGATACAATAAAATTTGTTAATATCGAAAATAATGATGAATTTATTTGTAATGTTATAGGGCTTTATAATTCAAGATCTTTTGATGATTTATTTAAAGATTTTGATATTAGTATATTAGCAGATTCAAGTATGACAAAAGATGAACTTAAAAATGTTCTTTATGAATTTTATACTAAAGAATTACAAGAGAAATATGGTGTTGTTGGAATAAGACTTGAATTAATAAAATAAATTTGTTATAATTTAAGCGTATAAACCGCTGATGTGGAGATAAAGTCTAATATGGAATCAAAGAGAACTTGTGATGGTGAGATACAAGTATTGCCCAGTTATTCAAATGGACCACTGAGGGTGCAGTCAAATGAAATATAAGTAAGAGTATACTGCAACGTCAATCACGCGTTAGATGATAAGGATATGATAGTATCCTATAAAGTGCATAGTTATTACTATGAAACAAGGTGGCACCGCGATAAATCGTCCTTGACAGAGTTTTTTCTGTCGAGGTTTTTTTATTACATAAAGGTTTATATTAAAAAGGAGAGTATGAATATGAAAAATGTTATTTTAACAGGAGACAGACCTACAGGAAGATTACATTTAGGTCATTATGTTGGTTCTTTAAAAAGAAGAGTAGAATTACAAAATTCAGGCAAGTTTGATGAAATTTATATTGAAATTGCTGATTCACAAGCTATTACAGATAATTTTGATAATATAGAAAAAATTAGAAATAATGTACTTGAAGTAGCACTTGATTATTTAGCAGTAGGAATCGATCCAGAAAAAACTACTATATTTTTACAATCAAGATTACCACAGTTATGTGAACTTACTTTTTATTATATGAATTTAGTATCAGTATCTAGATTAAAAAGAAATCCAACAATTAAAGAAGAAATAGTATTAAGAGGGTTTGAAGAAAGTATTCCAACTGGATTTTTAACATATCCAATAAGTCAAGCTGCAGATATAACAGCTTTTGGTGCTAATGTTGTACCTGTTGGAGAAGACCAACTTCCAATGATTGAACAAACAAGAGAAATAGTAAGAAGTTTTAAACATTACTATGATGATATATTAGTTGAACCTGAAGCATTGTTGCCTGAAAACGAAAAATGTAATCGCTTACCAGGTTTAGATGGTAAAGCTAAAATGAGTAAATCATTAGGTAACTGTATTTATTTAGCTGATTCGGAAGAAGAAATTAAGAAAAAAGTAATGGGTATGTATACAGATCCAGATCATTTAAGAGTTGAAGATCCAGGTAAAGTAGAAGGTAATATGGTATTTGTTTATTTAGATGTATTTGCAACCGAAGAACATTTTAAAAAATATTTACCAGAATATAATAACTTGGATGAATTAAAGGAACATTATAAACGTGGTGGACTAGGAGATGTAAAAATTAAATTATTTTTGAATAATGTATTACAAGATATATTAAGACCAATTAGAACACGTAGAGAAGAACTTTCAAAAGATATGGATAAAGTTATAAAAATATTAATTGATGGTAGTGAAAAAGCAAGAAAAAGAGCACAAATTACTGTAGATCAAGTAAAAGATGCTATGGGAATTAATTATTTTGGAGAATAAATGAAAGCGTTAACAATAAGAGAACCATTTGCAAGTTTAATTAAAGAAGGATATAAAAAGTATGAAACAAGAAGTTTCAAAACTAATTATCGAGGAGAATTATATATCCATGCTGGAAAAGCAAAAGTAAATGAAAAACAATTTGAAAATAGACCTCATTTAAAGGAATTATCTAATAATTTAGATTATATGTATGGAAAAATAATACTTAAATGTAATTTAAAAGATTGTATCTATATGGATGAAGAATTTATTAATGAGGTAAAAAAAGATGAAGATGAGTATGCTTGCGGACAATATGAAATTGGAAGATATGCATGGTTACTTGAAGATATAGAAGTAATTGATCCTATAGAAATTAATGGTCAGCTAGGACTTTGGAATTTTGAAAGATAAGTTTATCTTTCTTTTTTTTATACATAATAATAATGGTGATATTATGTACATAATTTTAACTCTTATATCAGTAGTCCTAATAAGTATTTCACAAATTATTTCTAAATTATGTATTAAAAATACAGATGTATATACAACTACATTATTAAAATCAATTTTTATATTATTAATTAGTTTATTATTTATAAAAAATGTAAAGATAAATATATATATAATTCTTTCTAGTATTTGTTTAACTTTATCATGGATATTTTATTTTTTAAGTCTTAAAAAAAATAAATTAGTAGATGTAGCACCTATATTTTTATTATCAACAAGTATTACTATAATACTAAGTAATATTATTTTTAAAACAAATACTAAAATATTTTTTATACTATTAGGAAATATTATAATGATTAAAAAGTTTTCTTTTATAGCATTCATAGAAGCATTATTTTTGAGTTTTCAAATTATTTTTTTAAAACTTTCAAAAATAAATCCTATGAATGCTATATTAGTTAATTCTATAATATCTATATTTATTCTTTTACCTATAAAAAAAAGTTATAAAAATATAAAAATAAATTATATTTTTATAATTTCTGTTTTAACATTTATTTCATGGTTATTACATTATAAAGCAATAAATATCGGAAATATAAATATTGTTGTATCACTTGAAAAGATTAATATATTTCTAACTCTTATATTAAGTAATTTAATATTAAAAGAGAAAATTAATAAAAGAGTTATTTTTGGTTTTGTTTTCTTTTTAATAGGAATATATTTACAAATGATTAAATAAATTGTAAAATAAATTTGAATGGAGTGATTATGATGTATAAAAAAATACAATTAACAGCAATAACATATATACATCCTAATCACATCTGCTAACTAAAAAAAATTTTTAACTAGCATGTGTGATGTTTTTGTCATACCTGCACTCATAACCATATGGGTGTATATCTCATATGGTTTTTTGTGCCTTATTATAAAGGAGTTAGATATTATGATAGAAATTAATATAAATAAATTAGAAAAAAATTATGGATTTAATAAATTACTTAAAAACTTTAACTTAGAAGTTAAAACAAATGAAATAGTAGCTTTAGTAGGTAGTAATGGATGCGGAAAATCAACTATATTAAATATTATAAGTGGTATTGAAACACCTACTAGTGGTACTGTTGCAATAAGAAAAGAAGCTAAAATAGGATATTTAAAACAAGAATTAGAAAGTTATGATAGTACTGTTAATGACTTATTATATAAACAATTTGATAAAGTATATGAATTAGAAAAAAAACTAAAAAAACTAGAAAAGAATTTAGAAGATGAAAAGATACTATTTAAATATATAAAATTACAAGAAGAATATATGAGATTATCAGGATATGAAATAGATGAAAAAATAGGGAAGATTATTAAAAAGTTTAATATCGAACATCTTCTTGATAAAAACTATAATTTATTAAGTGGGGGGCAAAAAAAGATTGTTGAGCTTGCTTTAATAATGCTTAAAGAACCAACTATACTTTTATTAGATGAACCTACAAATCATTTGGATATAAATCAAGTAGAATGGTTAGAAGATTATTTAAAAAATTATAATGGTACTGTATTACTTATATCTCATGATAGGTATTTTTTAGATAATGTTGCAACTAAGATTGTACTAATTGAAAAAGGATCTGAAGAAATATTTATTGGAAATTATTCTAACTATATTATAGAAAATGAAAACAGAATTATGAATGAATTTAAACAATATAAAGATCAACAAAAACAAATTGCTAAAATGAAGGAATCAATAAAAAAATTAAGAGAATATGGTAGATTAGGAGATAATGAAATATTCTTTAAACGTGCTAATTCAATTGAAAAACGTTTAGAAAAAATGGAAAAATTTGATAAACCAGTAGTAAATAAATCTATTCCATTAAATGTTAATAATGATTTAAAGAGTTCTAATGAAGTAATAAAAATTGAAAATTTAACAATTCCTAATTTATATGATAATATAAATATCCTAATAAGAAGAAGAGAACATGTATGTTTAATGGGTGAAAATGGAAGTGGTAAAACAACATTAATTAATTATATTTTAAATAATAATTGTATGGGACCTAATGTTAAATATGGTTATATTGAGCAAGTTATTAATTTTCAAGATGAAAACAAAACTGTTTTAGAAGAAACTAGAAAATATTATAATGGAGACGAATCACATTTACGAAGTGCATTATGTAAATTCTTATTTTATGGTGAAAATGTATTTAAAAAAATTAAATCATTATCTGGTGGCGAAAAAGTTAGATTAAAATTATTTTGTTTAATGCAAAGTGAATGTAATTTACTTATATTTGATGAACCAACTAATCATATAGATACTTATACGCGTGAAGTTTTAGAAGAAGCACTTAAAAATTATAATGGAACACTTTTATTTATTTCGCATGATAGGTATTTTATTAATAAAGTAGCTGAGAAAATACTTTATATTAAAAATAAAAAAATTATTGAAAGCATTGGAAATTTTGATGATTTAAAAAATAATATATAAAATAGTTGAAAATTATTATATAATATATATAATAGTGTTGAAAGGAAGAAATATATGAAATTATTAATAATGCCTAAAAGTATAGATCAAATAGAATCATTAATTGAAGATATTGATGGAGTTATTGTAGGCATAAAAGATTTAAGTATTAATCAACCTGCTTATTTTACATTAGATGAGATTAAAAAAATTAATGAAATTATTAAAAATAATGGAAAAGAAATATTTGTTTCATTAAATAAAAATATGTTTAATAAAGATTTAGAAATTTTAGAATATACTTTATTACAATTAGATAATTTAAAATTAAATGGCATTCTATATTATGATATAGCAATAGTTAATTTTAAAAAGAATTTAAAATTAGTAACTCCACTTGTATGGAATCAAGAACATTTGACGACAAATTATTTAACAAGTAATTTTTGGTATGAATATGGTGCTAAATATACAATGTTATCATCAGAGATTACATTAGATGAAATTAATGAAATTGCATTAAATGCTAATGCAAAAACAATGGTTCCTATATTTGGATACTTACCAATGTTCGTATCACGTAGACACTTAGTAAAAAATTATTTGGATACGTTTAAAATTAAAGATGATTCAAATATTAATTACATTGAAAAAGAGAATAAAATATATGCTATAATTGATTCTAATGATGGAACTATAGCTTATTCAAATAAATGTTTGAATGGTATTAATGAAACATTAAAACTTAATGTTGATTATATAGTACTAAATTCATTTAATATAAATAATGCAACATTTAAAAGAGTTGTTAGTATGTATAATATTGTAAACGAATCAAATATACAAGAATTTAAAGAGGAAATAGATAAAATGTTAGAGACTGATACTGGATTTTTATATAAAGAAACAATTTACGAGGTGAAGAAATAATGGAAAAAGAAGAAATGTTAAAAGAAATAGAGAGATTAGAAAAAGAAAAAGAAAAGAATAATGGATATCTTGAAAAATTTGATGCTTTTAAATTAAAAGTATATAAAGATATAATTTATGGTAAAAAAACAAATGAAAATCTTAAAAGAATAGTAATGGTACCACAAAAACCTATTTTTGTACCACAAAAAAAAGAGTCTACTGTTGAAATAGAATCTGTTGAATATAATATATTTGGTCATGTAAAAAAAATAACTTATAGAAGAGGTAAATAATATGAAAAAACCAGAACTTTTAGCACCTGCTGGTGATTTAGAAAGATTAAAAATTGCTTTATTATATGGTGCTGATGCAGTATATATTGGGGGTCCAATGTTAGGTTTACGTGCAAATGCAATTAATTTCACATTAGATGAAATTAAAGAAGGTTGCGATTTCGCACATAAACTTGGTAAAAAAGTTCATGTTACAGTTAATATTGTTTTACATAATAAAGAAATTAAATATATAAAAGATTATTTAATAAACTTAGAAAAAGCTGGAGTAGATGCTGTAATCATATCAGATCCAGCAATTTTAAAAATTGCAAAAGAAAATACTAATTTAGAATTACATTTGTCAACACAAGCTTCAACATTAAATATTGAAGCTGTTAAATTCTTTAAAGATTTTGGTGTTAAACGTGTAGTATTAGGAAGAGAAACAAGTAAAAAAGATATTAAACAAATCATTGATAATGTAGATGTTGATATAGAAATGTTTATACATGGTGCTATGTGTTCTTCTTATTCTGGTCGTTGTGTTTTATCTAATTTTTTTACTGCAAGAGATGCTAATCGTGGTGGTTGTGCTCAAATTTGTAGATGGGATTTTAATCTTTTAGATGAAGATAAGACTCCTTTAAAAGGTGAAAAAGAGTTTACTTTTTGTACTAAAGACTTATCAAATCTAGTTAATTTACCTGAAATTTGTGATATGGGTGTATCTAGTTTAAAAATTGAAGGAAGAATGCGTTCTGTATATTATATTGCAACTGTAGTTGGTATTTATAGAAAAGCTATTGATGAATACTGTAATAATCCTTCAAAATATGAATATAATTTAGAGTATGAAAAAGTTTTAAGAAATTGTGCTAATAGGGATTCAATTACTCAATTCTTTAATGGTAATTTTGGAAAAGAATCACAATATTATAATGGTCGTCAAGAAGTTTCTAATCAAGATTTTTTAGGTTTAGTTCTTGATTACAAAGATGGAATAGTTACTCTTGAACAACGAAATTATTTTAAAGTTGGAGATGTTGTAGAATTTTTTGGACCTAATACAAAAACTTTTGAATACAAAATAGAAGAAGTTTTTAATGATATGAATGAATCAATTGATATTGTTAGACATCCTAAACAAATTGTTACTATGAAAGTTTCTCAACCATTAGAAAAATTTGATATGATGCGTATAAAAAAAGATTGACAAATAAGTTTACTAGTAGTAAAATGATATGCTAGTTAGTAATACTAACTATTAATTAATTAATAACAAGAGGTGAAATATATGGCAAAAGAAGATTTAGAATTAACAATCGAAGGTAAGGAAAAATTAGAAGCAGAATTAGATGAATTAAAAAATGTTAAACGTCCAGAAAATGTTATAGCATTAAAAGAAGCAAGAGCACTTGGAGATTTATCTGAAAATGCTGAATATGATGCTGCTAGAAATGAACAAGCAGTTATAGAAGCAAGAATTAAAGAATTAGAAACAATTTTAGAAAATGCTACTGTTGTTGATTCATCATCAATTACAGGTAAAGAAGTTTCAATTGGAACTTGTGTTACTGTTCAATTTGTTGAAGACGATGAAGAAGAAGTTTATACATTAGTTGGTACTAAAGAAGCTGATGTTTTCGAAAATAAAATTTCTACTAAATCACCTATAGCTGTAGCTATTATGGGTAAAAAAGTAGGAGATAAAGCAACAGTTAAATGTGATGCCGGAGATTATGACGTTATAATAAAAGATATTAAAATAGCACAATAATTTGTGCTATTTTACTTGCTAAATAACTTTTTTTATTATATACTAGATATGTTTTAAAGGAGAGAAATTTATGGCTAAAAAAAATGAAAAAGAAATAACTATAAAAATTGAAGGAAAAGAATGGAAAGACGCATTAGATAAAGCATTTGTTAAAGCTAACAAAAAAGCTAAAATCGATGGTTTCCGTCCTGGTAAAGCTCCAAAAGAAATGTTTATTAAAAAATATGGTATTGAATCATTATACATGGAAGCTGGAGATTTAGTATTAGAAAGTGCTTATGCTAAAATAATTGAAGAAAATAAAGATCTTGAATTAGTAGCACAACCTGATATTCAATTAAAATCAGTTGATGAAGATCATATTGAATTTGCTGTAGTATTAACTACAAAACCAGAAGTAAAATTAGGAGATTACAAAAATCTTAATGTTAAAAAAGGTTCTGTAAAAGTTACTGAAGCTGAAATTGATAGTACAATTGCAGAAATGCAAAAAAGATATGCTGAAAATGTTATCAAAGAAGAAGGTAAAGTTGAAGAAGGAGATATCGCTGTAATCGATTTTGAAGGTTTCAAAGACGGTGTAGCATTTGATGGTGGTAAAGGTGAAAATTATAGTTTAACTATTGGTTCACATACATTTATTCCAGGATTTGAAGAACAAGTTGTTGGAATGGAAATTGGTGAAGTTAAAGATATTAATGTTACTTTCCCAGAAGATTATCATGCTGAAGAATTAAAAGGTGCTCCTGTAGTATTCAAAGTTAAAGTTAATGAAATTAAAACTATTGAATTACCTGAATTAGATAAAGATTTCTTTGCTGACTTAGGAATGGATGATGTTTCTACAGTTGAAGAATTAAGAAAACAAGTTAAAGAAACTATTAAAGTAAGAAAAGAAACTGATGCTGAAAATAAATACATCGATGATGTATTAGAAGCAGCAAGTAAAACTTGTGAAGTTGATGTACCAGAAGTTATGGTTAATGAAGAAGCTCATAGAATGGTTCATCAATATGAAGAACATTTACAAATGCAAGGATTAACATTAGAACAATTCTTTAAATATACAAACTCTAATGAACAAGCATTAATGGATCAAATGCATGATGAAGCATATAAAAGAGTATTATATAGATTAATGTTAGAAGCAATTGTTAAAGCTGAAAAATTAGAAGTATCTGAAAGTGATGCTGAAGAAGAAGCTAAAAAATTAGCAGAAAAATACCAAATGGATGTTGAAGAATTCAAAAAAGCATTTGGTGGATTAGATATGATTAAATATGATTTATCTATGAGAGCTGCAATTGATGTTTTAAAAGGTAATAAATAATTACCTTTTTTTTGGAGGTTTTTATGAAAATAGGTATTATTGGTGCTATGGATGTTGAAATTGAAAGATTTAATGATCTATTTAATTTAACGGAAGTAGAAAAAGATATATATGAAGGTAATAATGTTGTAGTAGCTTTATCAGGTATTGGAAAAGTTAATAGTGCGGCTATTACACAACATTTAATTGATAAATATAATGTTAAATATATTATTAATACTGGATGTGCTGGTTCACTAACTGATAGTGTTAAGGTATTTGATGTAGTTTTAGCGTCTAGCGTTATATATCATGATTTTAATCCAGAGAGAATTATGAATATTTCTATGCCTAATAATGGCATAGTAGAAGCTGATAAAAAATTAATAGAACTTGCTAAAGATACAATTAAAAATCATAATGTTTTAGTTGGAAAAATTGCAAGTGGTGATTGTTTTGTTACAAGTAGTGAACAAAGAGATGATATATATAATCGTACTCATGCACTTGCTGTTGATATGGAATCAGCATCAATTGGTCATATAGCATGTAAAAATAATATTCCATTTTTAATTGTTAGAACTATTTCAGATTTTGCTGATGGTGCTGGTGATTTTGAAAAAGAAGCTGGAAATATATCAAGTAATTTAGTTAAAAATATAGTGGAAAAGATAGAAAATTAATTCTATCTTTTTTTAATAATAAAATATAAAGACAATTTATCATTTTTTTGATATAATATTTTTATAGAATAGAGGGGTATTATATGAAATGTAAAAATTGTGGTTCTGATTTCGTACCTGGGGTATTAAGATGTCCAACATGTAATGTTCCATATGCGGAAAGTGATGCTTTAGAAATTCCAGATATTCCAAAAGAAGATTTAACATTACCTGTTTTACCAGAAGGAGAAATTGGTGATGTAAAGATAGAAGATGATAATGTTATTTCTCAACCTAAATCTACAGAAGTAACTTCAACAATGATTGAAATTGTTCCTATTGCGGCACCTAAAACTGAACAAGGATATAAAGATGAATTGTTACCTTTAGAAAAAGTAGTTGTTGATGATAATCCTTTATCACATGCTAAACAAATGCTTCCTCCAAAGGAAGATAGGGGTAGTAATGTACTATTTATTTTCTTTGGTATTTTATTGCTTGTAGGAGGAGCTGGATTCTTTATATATATAAATTATATCGATAAAGATTTTATAGATAATTTAATTAATGAAATGAATCAACAACCGCAAGTTGTCGTTCCAACTCAAGAAGAAATACCAACTAAGGAAGAAACAATAGTTGTTAAGGAAAGTGTTTCTAAAGAGGAATTAGAAAAATATATTAAAGATGATGCTACAAAAACAGAAGTAGAAGAATTAATGAATTTAAAACTAAAATTAGTTAGTTCTATTACAAATTTAGAAGAATATGATAAAGTAGAAATGATACTTTATAAAGAAGAAAAAACATCAAATGATGTATTATCTTCTCCTGAGAAAAAAATTAAGGCTATTACTGATACATTTGTAGATACTGATACATTTAAAGTAGAAGTTGTTGAGAGTAAAAATACATTATTAGTAATAATTACTAAAAACATAAGTTTAAATGAAGAAGTAAATAATAATGAACAAGAAAGTACAAATGATAATTAATAAAAAGGGTGTAAAATGAATTGTAAACATTGTGGGAAAGAGATAAAAGAAGAATATAAATTTTGTGCTGAGTGTGGTATGCCAACTAAGAATAAATCCAATATTATTTATATTATAGGAGTAATATTAGTTGTTATTTCTTGTGGGTATTTTATATATAATGCATTTTTCTATAATAAAAGCCCAGTATTAAAAGAAAATAATCAGTCTATAGAAGTTGATAATAAAGAAGAAAGCGAAACTACAGATGAAACTGAAGAAATAATATCTGAAAATAAAGAAGAAGAAAAAAAACCAAAAGGAACGGTTATTACATATAATGGACATCAAGTTACAATTCCTGAAGGATATACTCATAAAATTGAAAACGAAATGTTAACAATTAATTCAACTGATTCAGAGTGGTATGCCGCTTTTGCAATAAGAAGTGCTAAGTTTTCACAATTAAAAGAAAAGAGACAAGAAGCTAAACAATATTTTACTGATTCAGGATTTAGTGTTGGAAATGTTAGTGTTCAAAATCGTGGTAATAGAGAATGGTTATTTCTAGAATTAAGTAATAATATGGGTAGTTGTTTAGCAGCTTATACAGCACTTAATAGTTTTGAAACTGTTGTTGTTGTTGCTGAGCATTCTAATGGTGGGTTTAATTATGAAGTATTTGATGATATAAGTAATCTAGTTAAAAATATTAGATAGATTAATTTCTATCTTTTTTTGTGTGAATTTGACAATAACATATTTTAATATATAATAATTATTCCAAGGGGGTAATCAAAGTGAAAAGATTATTAGAAGAATATAAAGGGAATAAAGAAGTATTAGAAGAAATAGAAAATATAAAAGGACATAATATAGACCATAGAAATTTCCAACCTGGATATTATAAAAAAGAATTTATTAATGCTTATGGTTTTGAAGCTGTAGATAAAGCTAGATGTAATTATCAAAAAAAATTATTAAAATACGGTATAGAGAATAATAAAATAGAAGAAGTAAAATTATGTTTATTATATGATTTTAATGAAAAGCTTATTAATGATTTAGAACTTAATGAATTAAAAAAAATATGTGAATTAAAAGAATTTAAGAATATTTTTAGAAATTATATTAGAGAAATTGATTTAGTTAAAAAAGTTTTAAATAACGAAAAATATATTAATAATTTGAAGAAACTTGCGACTAAATTTGAACTTAATCATATACCTGATATGGTAACTGATGAATACTTTATGGATAATATAGATTTATCATATATTACAAAATTAATTCCTATTGGTACATTTAATGAAATTTATAAAAATTGTAAGTATCTTAGATGTAATGATAAAGATATTTATAATAATTATATATTTAACAAAGATAAATATTCATTTCCATTAGATGAAAAAACTTTTTATGATAAAAGATTACATGAGTTTAAATTAAGATGTAATTATATGAATATTTTTGATTTAAGAGATGCAGTATGTGAAGCATTTTTTAACAGAAGATATGATAGAACTGTAGAATTATTAAAAGATTCTAAGGATTTTATAGATGTAAGTAAATATGAATTTATAATTGATTGTGATAAAAAAATATTAAAAGAAAATCTAGAAAATTTAAAATATGAAAATAACATTGCAGATAAAATTTTGTCTCAAACAAAAGTATTAGCTAAAAAAGATATTTGTAAGAATCTTTATGTAAGAAAAGATTCTGATATTGTTAAATTGAAAGGTGAAGATTTTTCATGTTTAGTTCATAAAATTAAAGGTTTTGGAGATACTCGTATAGCAACAGAATTATATAGAGATCCAAGTACATGGACAAAATATAAAGATAATGAATCATATATTTCTACTAGTGCTATTAATAACAATTTTTCGGGAATAGTTGATGGTGATGGATATATATTAGGTTTTGATAATATTAATTATAAAGATATATTAGCTATGGGGCCTAAAGATATATTGACGGATAAATTTATGGCAAATAATGATTATGATAATTTATTAACAAGATATTCTAGTTTGGATACTTTAATAAATAATACTGATACAATGTATAATGAAGTTGTTTTAAAAAGATATAATGAATCTACATCAATAATGCCAGATTTTGTATTTAATAAGGATAAAATAACATCTAAAGATAAAGAAGTTAGTAAATATTTTAATATTCCAATTATAGAAATGGAAACAAAGTATTATGCTGATATATTAATGTCTAAATTTAAATATTGTATTAGTATGAAAGAATACAAAAATGCTAAAAGAATGCTTCTTGCTGTAATTAATAGTTTTTATGAATCAAATTATGTAATTGAAACATATTTTAATAATTTAGAAATTGATATTTTAAATATTACAAAAGATTATAATAATTTAAATCAACATGAATTGAAAGATCTTCTAGAACTTGTTAGATGTTATAATGAAGTGGCTAAAATATTAAAGGAATATAGATATATAAACACAAAATTAAATACAAGGGATATTGAAATAAATATAAATAAATTAATTAAGTTTTAGGAGGTATTATTATGAAAGATGCTAAAATTGAAATTCTAAAACATTTAGGATTTAACCCTATCTTTTATTCTTCTGAAATAAATAATAATAAAATAGATTTAGATGTTTTTGAAAATATGTTTATTTTAAGACAAGATAAAGGAATAAATATGATTTTTAATTCAGTTATGAATTATAGTGATGAAATATTAAATGGTATGATTAATATCTCAACTAATATAGAAGCACGTAATGCATTTAAAAAATTATGTGGTCTTCTTAAAAGTAATAATAGTTATGATACGGATGGAGAAGAAATTTTTGAATTATTTTCTAATATTAGGTTTGCTAAATACATAAATTTAATTGATAAATTTGAAAAAAGGGTTAATATATATAATTTAAAAAGAAATTTTAATTGTGACACTAAAATACCTAATTTTTATGAAAATCCTACAATATTTAAAAAATATATGAGTGATCCAGAAAAATCATTTTATAAAATGGATGATATAAATAAATATTATGATGTTCGTGATGATCATTTTATTAAATTAATTAATAATAATGATGAACAAATAAAAGAAAAAATTATTGGTTCATATTTTGGTTTAAGTATAAAAGAATATAATGAATTAATTAAAAAAGTAATAAATACTAATATTATAAAAGATAAGAAAAAATTTGAATATATAACATCATTTAATAATGGTAACTTAATTGAATATATTAAAAATATTCATGAATTTGAAAATTATTTTAAATGTTTAGAAAGTTCAATCGTCGAATATTCAAAATGTGATTTAAGTAAAAATATAATAATACCAAAAACTGACAAACAAATAAAAGAGTTTACTAATGAAGATTTTAATATGTTAGTACATAAAATAGCAGGCATGATAAATGATAATGAATTTTTAAAGAAAAATATTAAAGAATGGGATAAACATTATGATGAATCGGGAACAATATCATGTAGTTTAATTAGTGATTCATATATAGCAACTGTAAATGGTGATCATTTAATTTTAGGTTTTAGTAATATATTACCTAGTGATATTATTGCTATGAATACACATGATATGCATTTTGAAAAGCAAGATATAAATAATAAATCAGTATCTAATTTCATGCCTACAAATATGCTTCTTGAAAATAGTTCATTTTATAATGAAGTTGTTTTAAAAAGATATAGAGATAAAAATGCTATAATGCCTGATTATGTTCTTGCACTTGATAAAATACAGGATAGAGATATTTCTGCATCAACTGATTTAAATATTCCAATATATTTAATTAAATTAGAAAAATATGCTGATAAATTAATTGATAAGTTAAATTATTTAAAGGAAAATGATTATGAAAAATATTTATTATATTTAAATAGATTTATAAGACAAGTTAGTTCTTTAAATATTATTATGAAAGATTATTATAATAAAATACTTTATTCTGAAGCTGTAAAAAGTAATAATGATAATATAAATGAAGATATTGAAAAAACAAAAAAAATGATGAAATAATCATTTTTTTTGTTTATATAAACATATTATTTTATAGGAGGTAAGTATGAAAAAAATATTATTATGTTTATTATTATTACTCCCTATTAAAATAAATGCACTAGATCTTGCAAAAACATCTAAAAGTGCAATAATGATAGAAGCATCTACAGGTAAAGTAATATTTGAAAAAGATGCAGACTTAAAACTTCCACCAGCATCTATGACAAAAATAATGACAATGTTACTTACTATGGAAGCAATAGATGATAAAATTATTAAACTTGATGATATTGTAACAGTATCAGAAAAAGCATCTAGTATGGGTGGAAGTCAAATTCTTTTAGAAACAGGGGAACAAATGAAAGTTGAAGATTTACTAAAGGGAGTAGCTGTTGCAAGTGGTAATGATGCAGCAGTAGCCCTTGCTGAATTTATTGCTGGTTCAGTAGATGAATTTGTTAATATGATGAATAAACGTTCTAAAGAATTAGGTCTAACAAATACACATTTTGTTAATCCACATGGTCTTGATAAAACAGATCATTATAGTAGTGCAAGGGATATGTCTATAATGGCAAGAGAACTTGTAAAACATAAAAAAATATTAGAATATACAAGTATATATGAAACATATTTAAGAGAGAATTTGGATACTAAAATATGGCTTGTAAATACTAATAATCCTGTGTGTGAATAATGCTATAGTATTTTGGAATATTTGAAAACTTATCTCGTATAATTAGATGAAATAAGTTAAGTAAAGGAGATTTGATAATGATTAGTTTATCTAAAAATATTAGTATAGATATTATGAAATTTTTCTTAAATACTAGTGTTCCAAGAATTTTAAATGAAAGGGCAATAGGTAAGGAGTAGTACATAACTTATGCAGACAGCAATCTATTGCAGAGTATCTACTGAAGAACAAGCTACTGAAGGATTTAGTATTCATGCTCAAAAAGATAAATTAACTAAATATGCGAACATTAATGATTGGGATATAGTAGATTATTATGTTGATGATGGCATAAGTGGTAAAAATTTAACTGAAAGACCTGAGGTATCAAGATTAATTGAAGATGTTAAGAAAGGCAAAATTAAGAATGTCTTAATTTATAAATTAGATAGACTTACTAGAAGTGTTAAAGATCTAATTTATTTAATAGAACTTTTTGATAAGAATAATTGTACTTTTAATTCTCAAACAGAAAAAATAGATACTTCTAATGCTGTTGGAAGAATGTTTGTTAAGATTATTGGAATTTTTGCAGAATTTGAAAGAGAAAATTTAGCGGAAAGAGTAACATTTGGATATGAACAAAAAACTAGGGAAGGTAATTATACTAATTGTAATGGAGTATTTGGTTATGATTATATAGTTGGAAAAGGTAAATTAAAAATAAATAAAAATGAAGCAGGATATGTAAGAAAAATATATAACTGGTATTTAGAAGGTGAATCTATGCTTAAAATTGCAAAAAAATTAAAAGACTTAAATGTTCCCACTAAAAGGGGAGGACATTGGAATCAGTCAACTATATATTCAATACTAACTAATCCTCTTTATATAGGAAATGTAAGATATGGTGTAGGAAGAAAAAATGGTTTTGAAGTTAGTGGTAAAAATATAATACCGATTATTAATAAAGAATTATTTAATAATGTTAATAATTTAATGAAAAAAAGAAAGAAATTTCGAATGCGCAAATATTCTTCTGATGATACTTATTACTCAAGAGTATTAAAATGTAGTATATGTGGTAGCAAATACTATGCTAGACAGCAACTACAAAGTGGTAAAAAATATATTACTTATCAGTGCAATGGACATAACAATAATAGTTGTAATGCCCCTGGATTTTCCCATATAAAAATAGAAAATGCTTTTATAAATTATTTAGATAATATTAAAGATTTAGAATTTGATAAAAACATTTTAAAGAAAGAAAAAACTGATATAAATAATAGCACTTCAGAACTAAAAGAACAAATAAATAAATTGAATAATAAGAAGAAAGAAACTATAAAATTATTTGCAACAGATGAAATAGATTATAATGTATTTAATGAAATAAAAAATGTAATAGATGAAAAAATAGAAGTTTTAAATAATGAATTAAATTGTTTTAATAAAAATAATAATCAAGAAGATTTAACAAATGTAGAAGTTATAAAAGAAATTGTTATTAACTTAAAGAATAATTTTCTTCATCTCAATAATCATGAAAAGAAAATGTTTTTAGAAAGATTTATTAAAGAAATAAAAGTAAGAAAAGAGAATAATGATGTAATAATTGAAGAAGTAATATTTTAAAAAAGAAAGTAATTAATGTTAAAATATTGATTAATTTTATAATGTAAAAAGTTATTTATAGTTTAAGATAGATAATTATTTTATTAAGTATAATCAGCAACATAAAATGGTTAATAATTGTGATATTGAATTATGTAAATCGTTTTAATATGAATTTAGTAATAGATATAATCATATGTTTCCATCTGATATTAATGCTGCTTTACTTGTCATATTAAATAATTAACTATTGATGTATTAATAAAGAATTAGTATAATTATCTTAGAAAAAGGTGTTATTATGGAATATATTATAAAAAGAAATATTAACTTGTTTGGAAAAAATAACATTATAAAATTCGGTTATAATGTTAAAATTAATGAAAATGGTAATGGTTTTGAAAATTTCGATATTGGAAATGAAGAAATTGTTATTAATAATTTGTTAAAGCCTTTAAATCAGGAAACTATTAATAAATTAAATGAAAAAAATCCGATATACATATCACTTTCTAAATATTTTTTTGATAATAACAAAAAATTAAGTACTATCGAATATGAAAATGATGTAGCTATTTCAAAAATTACACGTGATGAGCTACATTAAATTGATAAATTTATTAGAAAGATTGGTGAAACTTATGGACGCATATTTAAAAAAAACAGTAGATGATAATGATAAAATTTTTAAGGATATTAAAAATATATCTAAAATAAATGTTGGATTTACAAACTCTGTATATTTTGCTGATGATAAATATATTATTAAAATCTGTAAAAATAAAGAAAATGAAGCAAAATTTAAAAATGAAATTGAATTTTATAAAAATAATGCTGGTAATAAATATATTCCAAAAATGTATTCGTTTTATATTTCAAATTCTAATGATGATTTTTCTTATGAGATAATAGAAAAAATTAATGGTAAATCACTATATTTAGTTTGGCATGAACTTGATGAGAATAAAAGAAAAGAAATAGTAAAAGAAATAGTAAATATGATGAAATCATTTCATTCTATAAAGGGTGAATCTTATGATTGGGCATTGTATATAAATGAAAAATTAGAAAGAAATTTCAATAAATGTTTTGATCTTAAACTATTTTCACAAACTGAAAAAGATATGGCTGAACAAATATTAAAAAATATAAATGATTATTTGAAGAGTAGTGATTTTAGATTAGTTCATTCTGATATTCATTTTGATAATATTATTTATTGTAATGATGGTCAAATAAAAATAATTGATTTTGAAACATCATTATATGCTCCAATTGACTATGAATTAGATATATTTTTAAGAATGTGTAATAATCCTTTAAAGTATGCTAGTGAAGAAGCTGAAAATTTGGTCAAAATAGAAGATTACCAAAATATAGAAAAATATTTTAAAGAATTTTATCCTGAAATATATAATGTGGATAACTTTGAAATCAGACATGAAATCTATAATTTAGAAGCAAATTTAAGATTGTTACCAAGATTTCCAGAAGATAATGATTTAAAAAAAATAGTTATTGAAATAATGATTTCATTAAAAAAAATGTTGAATAAATAATTATGTTCAACATTTTTATTTTGACAAAATCAGGAGATGTTGTTGATAAATTGTTTAAATGCCCTAATGTTCCATCAGCATATTTTTTTATATAAACTTAAACAATTTTACTATAGTAATATAAATATACTAATAAATTAGTACGTTTTTATAAAGGTGTAGATGGATTAAAAACAGGATTTACAAATACAGCAAAATATTGCCTTACAGCAACAGCTATGAAAAATAATATGAGATTAATAACTGTTATAATGGGTAGTGATACTCCTCAAATAAGAAATGCAGAAACAACAGAAATGTTAGATTATGGTTTTAGTCAATATAGACTAGATACTGTAATTTTAGATAATCAAATTCTTGGAAAAATAAAAATAAATAATGGTGTTGATAAAACTAGTAATGTTGTACCTATGAAAAATGTCACATTTTTAAAAAAGAAAAATGAAAAAAGAGAAAATGTAACATATAAATTAAAATTAAAGAATGTAAAAGCACCCCTTAAAGTAGGGGATAAAGTCGGTGTTGCTTATATATATAAAAATAACAAAAAAATAAAAGAAATAAATTTGACAATAGATAAGAATAATAACAAAATTAATTTATTACAACTTTATATTAGGAACTTAAATAATTTATTAACAGGCATGATATAAATAATATACATGATAAAAAAAATATGTTAGAATAGTTATATATAGTAGAAGGAGTAGGAAGTAAAATGTTAGGAATTATGTTATTATTATTAGGAAGTTTAATTACAATTTATATTGTATGTTCAAAATTTTTAAGTAATTTTAATAAATTAAAATATGGAAAAGGAACTATTTTAGCATGGTTACCATTTACAAGTATTTATTTGATGGGAAAATTAGCTTTTAATGAATTAGTTGGATGGGGTTTACTTGTTATTTGTATTTTAAGTTCATCATATACTGTTACTGTAAATGGTGTTGAAACAGTACAAACAATTGCACCAGTATCAATACAAGGTCCACTTTCAAAGATTTATCCATTACTTAATTTAGGTGTTTTTGTTTATTGTATAATCAAATATAATAAACTTAAAAAATATGGTGTCCCACCAATGAAAAATACATTTGTTGAAAAAAAATTACAACCAGTTCAATCACAACCTATGGAACAAGTGGTACAACCACAACCTGTTGAACAACAAATACAACAAAATGTTCAATCACAACCTATGGAACAACAAGTACAAACTGAGGTTCCTGTTCAACATACAGAAGTGCAACCTGATATTACTAATCAACAACCGGTTCAAGAAGAACCTAAAAAATTTTTTAATACAGAACCTATAGATCAACAAGACAATCAAGTATCTCTAGATCAAGTATTGAATATGTCATTTGATGAAGTAGCACAACCTGTAGGAGAACATACTGAACAACAAGCTGTAGAACAAGTTGTAAATGAACCTGCAGTTGAGCAATCTGATTTAAATAAAGTATTAAATATGTCTTTTAATGAAGGAACAGAACCAGTAAAAGAAGTTAAGCAACAACCTACAGAACAACCAGTACAACAAAATGTACAATCAGTTCAACCACAAGTTATAGAACAACCAGTTAGTACTCAACAAGAAAATATTCAAAATAATAATCAATAAATTGCATTAAATAAAATGCAATTTTTTTTATATACGTAAATTATTTATTAACTATATGATATAATCATTATAGAATAGGAGTAGGATATATGAAAAAATTTTTAATAACTCTACTTGCGTTATTATGTATTACAGGTTGTAGTAATAATAATGAAAAGCTTGTTATGGTAACAGAAGCAGGTTTTGCACCATATGAGTTTTATGAGAATAATGAAATAGTAGGAGTAGATATTGAAATAGCAAAAGAAATAGCTAAATCAATGGATAAAAAACTAGAAGTAAAAGATATAGCATTTGATTCAATAATTAATGAATTAAATGCTGGTAAAGCAGATATGGCACTAGCTGGTATGAGTATTACAGAAGAAAGGTTAAAAAGTGTTGATTTCTCAATTGAATATGCTATATCAAAGCAAGTTGTTGTTGTCCCTATAGATAGTAAAATAGAAAATCCAGAACAAATACATGGAAAGACAGTATCTGTTCAATTAGGGACTGTAGCAGATTTAGAACTATCAACATATAGTGATGTTAATGTTATTAGACAAAAGAAAATATTAGCAGCCGCTGAAGATTTAAAATCAAAAAAATCTGATTGCATAGTTATGGATTATTTACCAGCACAAGAATTAGTAAAAAGTAATACTAATTTAAAAATATTAAATGAAGAATTATTTACTGATAAATATGCTGTAGCAGTTAAAAAAGGAAATATTGAATTATTAAATAAAATAAACATAGTGTTACAAAAATTAATAGATGAAGGAAAAATAGAAGAATATACAATTAAATATTCTAATGACAATTTTTTAAAGAAAACAAATAGTACACTTAATAATACATTAATTCAAGATGGAAGATATAAATATATTTTAAAAGGTTTAGCTAATACATTAATAATGTCAGTATTTGCTATTATTATTGGTATTTTATTTGGTTTATTTATTGCTATAGTAAGAGATAATTATAAGAATAATAAAAAAGGTAAAATATTAAATTTCTTATGTTCCTTATATGTAACAATAATAAGAGGAACACCAGTTGTATTACAACTTATGATTATATATTATATCATTTTAAAATCTTATGAAATTAATATTTTGACAGTAGGAATTATTGCATTTGGACTTAATTCAGCAGCTTATGTATCTGAAATTATAAGAAGTGGAATAGAATCAATAGATAAAGGGCAAATGGAAGCAGGAAGAAGTTTAGGATTTAATTATTTTCAAACTATGAAATATATAATACTTCCACAAGCTATAAAAAATATTCTTCCACCATTATGTAATGAATTTATAACATTAATAAAAGAAACATCAGTAGCAGGTTATATTGGAATTATGGATTTAACAAAAGCGAGTGATATTATTGCTTCTAGAACTTATGATTATTTTTTCCCATTAATGTTTATTGCTATAATTTATTTAGTTTTAACATTAGGACTATCTAAATTAGTTAACAAACTAGAAAGGAAGTTAAATAATGATGCTAGAAATTAAAGAAATACATAAAAACTTTGGTAAAACAAAAGTATTAAAAGGTGTAAACCTAAATGTATCAGAAAAAGACATAGTTGTTATAATTGGTCCATCAGGAAGTGGTAAATCAACTCTTTTACGTGTTATAAACGAACTAGAAAAACCAAATAAGGGACAAATTATATTTGAAGGTAAAGCAGTTACTAATATTGATGAATATAGAAAAAAAGTTGGAATGGTATTTCAACACTTTAATTTATTTCCACATTTAACAGTATTAGATAATTTAATATTAGCACCTGTTAAACTAAAAATTAAAAATAAAGAAGATGCTATTATAGAAGCTAGAAAGTTATTAAAAGATGTAGGATTATC
>JALERC010000007.1 GCA_022763805.1 Mycoplasmatota bacterium
CTGATAACCCCTGATATAATTTGCCTAAACTCAATCGCAAATTTATCATCATTTTTATAAAAATGATGATAAATATTATATAGTAATTGATTTAATTTTCAACTTCATCAATTTACTATCTACATTATACGTGATATAATATTTTCGAGGTGGATATAATGGCTAAGAAAAAGAAAACAAGCAATATTGTACAAAAAATAGTTATATATATTATGCTTTTCGCAATGATCGGAATGTTCGTTGTAAGTTTATTTCAAGGATTATAAAAAACAGAGTATGAAACATTACTCTGGTTTTTTATAAAATTTATTTACTAATTTATTTTCATCATTTGTTATATTAGTACATATATTTGATTCAACTTTATAATTATCAACAAATATATTAGGAGTAATTATACATTTTTCTAATGTTTTATTAACTATTAAATTATTCTCTTTTATTTTACAATTATCAGCTTTAACAAATGATGAAATATTAAATGTTAATGTACCATCTATTATATTTAAACCACTATTTTTAATATTACTAATTGTATTTTTATTATTATGATTGACATTCATATCATACTTTTGAAAATTCTTACATATAGTATTAAAATCATAATTAACACAAGCATTAATACCATTTAAATCAATCACAGTAAATTCTTTAATAGCTCTTAATTTATAATATTTTTTTAGTATTAATTTAGAATTATTCATAACTTCATATAAATTACTAATTTTATAATTAGTTCCTGTTTTATATTCAGTAAGTTCTAATTTACAATCATCATGTATATATATTTTGATATCCATTTTAATGTCTTCATATGTATCATGAAATATTTCTAATTTTGAATCCTTTAGTACATCAATTTTAATTTTGTTAACTGAAAAAATATTGTCTTTTTTTATAAACGAAACAGAAATACTATCATCTAGTATCTGTTCTTTTATAGTATCTTCTTTAATAATTAATTTATTCATCATATACCCCTACTTTTTAAATGTATTATTTTCATATACTTTAGTTAACTTTTTATTATAACCTACAATATCTAAAGACAAACTACCTATAGGCATAATTAATTCTTTAGACATATAATCTAGTTTTATAAATGGACTAGAATATTTATCCAATAATTTATTATTGTATGTTCCATAAATATTAAAAAATTTATTAGAATCATCTGTTAAATGCATAGTAGATACATTTAAATCATGAACAATCTCTTTTAGAATATTTATATTACTACTACAATCAAAATCTACAACTTTATTATTTTTAATTTGAATAATTAAATCATCAAAAGTATCATTATTCATAAATGATGTTTTAGTAGCCGTTACATAACCATTAAAATCACCACTTAACGAAACACCATTCCTAGGAAATTCATTTGATTTTGAATTTGTATTTATATTTTTTAAATTAAGTAAAGTATCATAATGATTCATAATAACAAGTTCTTTATATTCTTTTAAACTATTTGCTATTTTTTTATATTTTGAATCATTAATATTATTATATATTTCTGGAATACTTTCATCTAAATTCATTAAGTCCCAAATATAATCCCAAGTTCTATGATAATTAACACCTAGTTTTTCTTTTAATTCTTTATTAGGTAAAATAGTTACTAAACTTAAATTATAACTATCACTAATTATTTTTTCAATTTCATCAATTTTATTTGATCTAAAAAATAACATTTTAGCATTTTTAGACATATATTCTTTATGTTTTTCATATCCTTGATATAAATCATTGATATAAAAATAAATATCTGTAATACCTTTAGTATTTGCAACATATTCGATATAATCTTTTAATGTTCTTTCACATTTTGGAATACTCACAAAAAGTGAATCACCATCTTTAATGTTTAATCTATATAAAAGTAGATTAACATATGCTTCTAATTTAATATAATCCATAAATATCTCCCCCACCAAAAAAATTATATCATAAAATTGTATAAAAGAAATTATATAAATACATAATATTAATGAATATTCGCAAGTATTCACTAATGACTATTAATTTAGTCATTTTTCTTTACATTTATAAGTATTTTTTATAAAATGTTTTTAGGAAGGTGATAAAATGGATTGTATTTTTTGTAAAATAAATGATGGTAGTATTCCTTCATTTACTATTTATGAAAATGAAGTTTTAAGAGTATTCTTAGATATTAATCCTGATACAAATGGACATTTACTAATTATACCTAAAAAACATTATAAAGATTTAATGGAAATTGATAATGATACTTTAGTATCAATTATGAATACAGCTAGAGAGATGAAAAAATTACTAGAAGAAAAGTTAAATATTGATGGACTTACTTTAATTCAAAATAATGGTGATGTACAAGAAGTAAAACACTTTCATTTACATTTAAAACCTTATTATAATAATAATCAAGAAATTAAAGAAGTTAAAGAAGTATATGAACTATTAACAAAATAATCCCTATGGGATTTTTTCGTTTTGACAAAAATTAAACTTTGTGACATAATACTTCCCACGGAGGGGTTATTAATGGACGACGAGTTCTTAAAAAATGTATACAGAGTAGCCAAATATTATTATGACGATATAATTTTTGAGAAATATTCAAGAATATATAAATTAACTACAGAAAATATTTGTGGATATTTAAATCAAATTAATATGAAAGATAAAAGCATATTAGTACCTGCAGCAAGTGGAGATCATTTACTTAATTCTATTTTGAAGGGTGCTAATAGTGTGGATTTATTTGATATAAATTATTATGCATTATTTATGGCAGAACTAAAAATAGCAGCTGTAAAAAGTTTATCAAAAGAAGAATTTATAAGATATTTTACTAATGGTAGAAATGCTTTATCTAATGATATATATGCTAAAATAAGACTTTATCTTAATGGTGATGCATTATTATTTTGGGATAAAGTATATACTTTGTTTCCAAATAATAATGATTTAAAAAAAACAAATTTATTTATGAAAGATAATTATTATGAAGATTCTTTAATTAATGTTAATGATTATCTTAAAGATAATAATTATAATTATTTAAAAGAAAAAATAAATATAGCAGATAACAAAAAATTTATTAATACTAATGTTATAGATTTACCAAATAAATTAGATAAAAATTATGATATTATACTTTTATCTAATATTCAAGATTACATGAAATTTACATACCATCTAGATTATTTAAGATCATTAGAAAAATATAGAGAATTTATTAAAAATGATTTAATGAAATATTGTAATGAATGTATTGTTGGAGAATATTTTTATAATAATGCTGCTGCACCAAGTTTACTTAGTGACGCATCAGATGAAACATTATATTTTGATTCTATAAATAAATTATTAAGTTTAACTTATGATAGTACTGATGATCAAGTTAAAGTATATAAAAAGTAGAGTTTAATTACTCTACTTTTTTTCATTAATATATTTTTACTATCTAAACAATTATTTTTTTGTTAAAAAGTTATAAATAATAAAAAGAAGCTTATTTAGCTTCTTCCATATCTTTTAATACTTCTTTTCTTGATAAATTTAATCTTCCACGTTTATCATATCCCATAGATTTAACTTGAATTATATCTCCAACTTTAACTAAATCACTTGGTTTTTC
>JALERC010000010.1 GCA_022763805.1 Mycoplasmatota bacterium
TTATAGGAGGGTATAAAATGAAATTAGAACTAAATGAAGAATTATATAAAATATTTATTAGTACTATATTATTTATATTAGCTATTATATTTAAAATAAATATTTTATTTATATTTGCTTATATAATTATATCGTATGAATTATTTATCGAAGCAATAAAAGAAAAGGAACTTTTTAATGAAGCAACATTAATGATTATTGCTACAATAGGAGCTATATTTATAAATGAATATCAAGAAGCCGTAATAGTAATGATTTTATTTCAACTTGGAGAATACTTATCTGACTTAGCAGTAAATAATTCTAAAAAATCTATAATTGAACTTATGGATCTAAGAAGTGATATAGTAACACTTGAAGATAATACACAAATAGATATTGATGATTGTAAAATAGGAACAAAATTTGTTGTTAAACCTGGAGAAAAAATACCATTAGATGGTATTGTTATAGAAGGAAGTTCAACATTAGATACAAAATCATTAACAGGAGAATCAAAACCGTTAATAGTTAAAAAGAATAGTGAAGTATTAAGTGGTTCTATTAATTTAGATAGTATATTAATAATAAAATCAACTAAAACAAGTAAAACATCAACGGCTGCTAGAATAATTGATATTATTGAAAATTCCAATGAAAATAAAACTAAAACAGAAAAATTTATAACAAGATTTTCTAAAGTTTATACACCAATTGTTTGTGTTCTTGCTATATTATTAGTGATAATACCAACATTGTTAGGAGAAGATTTTAGCACATGGTTATATAGATCATTAAACTTTTTAGTAATATCGTGTCCATGTGCATTAGTAATATCTATTCCATTAGGTTTCTTTTGTGGAATAGGAAGAGCTAGTCACGAAGGAATACTTATTAAAGGAAGTAATGAACTTGAACATTTATCTAGTATTAAAGCATTAGTATTTGATAAAACTGGAACAATTACACATGGGAATTTTGATGTTGATTTAATATGTAATAAAGGTATAAATAAGGAGGAATTATTAGAAATAGCAGCATATGCAGAATATTATTCTAATCATCCTATAGCAAAATCAATACTAAAAAAATATAATAAAAAAATTGATAAAAAAAGAATTTCTGATTATAAAGAAGTAAGTGGTAAAGGAATAAAAGTAAAAATAGATAATAATTTATATTTAGTCGGAAATGAAAAACTATTAAAAAATATTGATATAGATATTCATAATGATGAAATAGGTACAACTGTATATATTGCAAGAGAACAAACATATTTGGGGCATATAGTAATAACAGATACAATAAAAAAAGAAGCCTATAAATTAGTAGATAATTTAGAAAAATTAAATATTAATAAAGTAATAATGTTATCAGGAGATAATATAGATATTGTATCTAAAGTTGGTAAAGAAATAAAAATTAAAGAATACTATGGAAATTTATTGCCACAAGATAAAGTTGATAAAATAAATGAAATAAAAAAAGATTTTACTACAGCTTTTGTTGGTGATGGAATAAATGATGCACCAGTAATTAAATTATCTGATATAGGAATTGCTATAGGAGGAATTGGCTCGGATGCTACAATAGAAGCATCAGATATCGTACTTCTTAAGGATGATTTAAATAATATACCTAAGGCAATAAAAATATCAAAATTAACAAAAAGAATTATAAAATTTAACATAATATTTGCAATAACATTTAAAATATTTATATTATTATTAGCAGCAATAGGATACACATCGATTTGGTTATCTGTCTTATCAGATGTTGGCGTAACAATATTATCTATATTAAATAGTCTAAGAATTTTATATAAAGAGGTTTAATTAATCTCTTTATTTTGTTATAATTCTTATAATAGGTGATAGTATGAAGAGTATCTTAAAAAAATATAGTATATTAATAATTTTTACACCAATTTTAAAATCGGTAGAAGTAATATTTGAACTAATTATTCCAATACTTATTTTAAAAGTAGTAAACACGTCTAATATAGAAATAATTAAAAAAAATATTATTTTTATTTTTTTACTTTATTTAATTGGTTTTATTACATCTGTTATAAGTCAATATCTGGCAAGTATTACAGCACATAAAATAGGACATGAATTAAGAAAAATTACATTTAAAAAAATAATGGATAATAAAAATTTTGATTACTCTAAACAAACTAATATAGTAACCAATGATATAAAAGAAGTTGTTAATGGAATAAATATATTTATTAGACTAGGTTTAAGAGCACCTATTTTAATGATAGGCTCTATAATTATGTCCTTTCTAATTAGTCCAATAAGTTCTTTAGTATTTTTAATATCTGGATTGTTAATTACTATGTTTATAATTATTATTATGAAAATATGTTCAAAAATAAATAAAAATATTTTAGATAAACAAGATAAACAATTCAAAGATATTATTAATGATATTGAAGGAATAAAAACAATTAAATCATATAATAAAATAAATTATGAAACAAATAGATTAATAAAGAATAATAAAGAAATTAAAAAAGAAAATACTAAACTAGAACTAATTAATTCATTATCTAATCCACTTATATATTTTATAATGCAATTTGCAATAATTTTTATGCTTTTAAATTTGGATGTAAAAAAAGATATTATAGCCTTAATAAATTATATGAATCAAATTCTTTTAAGTATAACAGTACTTATTAATTCACTTATAGTGCTTATCAAAAGTAATGTTTCATATAAAAGAATAAAGGAATTACTAGATGAACCATTAGATAATAAAAAAACACATAAGATTGATTCAATAGATTCTATTGAATTTATAAATGTAGAAGGAATAAATCTAAAATTAAATAAAAATCAAAGCTTAGGTATAATTGGATCAACAGGAAGTGGTAAATCAACTTTTATTAATTATATTAATTTTAAAAATAACAAAAAAGGAAAAATATTAATAAATAATATAGACATAAATGATATAGAATATTCTCATTTAATTGGTAATGTATTTCAAAAACCACAATTATTCAATGATACATTAAAATACAATATTACTTTAAATAAAAAGAAAGATATTAAAAATATATTATTTGATGTTAATTTAGATATGCCCGAAGATAAAGTAATATCAGAGCTTGGAAATAATTTATCCGGTGGAGAAAAACAAAGAATAAGTTTAGCAAGAGCAATAATGAAAAATCCACAAATGTATATACTAGATGATGCTTCTAGTGCTCTTGATTATAAAACAGAAAAACAAATTATAAATAAAATATTTAAACAAAATAATAGTATTAAAATAATAGTAAGTTCAAGAATTAATACAATCAAGGATTGTGATCTAATATTATTTATGGATGAATTAATAATCGGTACACATGAAGAAAATATGAAAAATATAAAATATAAAAAATTATATGAAAGTCAAAAGGTGGAATTATGAAAAAAAACATTATATTATCATTTATATTTTCGATTATTGAAGTAATTAGCAAAACTATTATTCCAATTATTACTGGGTTAATTATAGATTCATTATTAGAAAATAAATTTACAAATATTTTATATTTAATACTAATAAATGTTTTATTAATAATTATTGCTTCTATTTATAATTATTTACTTAATGTAAGCGCGAAAATGGCTGCAATCGAATATTCAAACGAAATAAAAGAAAAAGTCTTAAAAAGGCTGTTAAAATTAAAAATAAATGTAATAGAAAAATACAAATCTGGATTACTTGCTAGTAAAATTGTAAATGATGTTAATAATATTCATCATGGTTTAATTACATTTTTAACACATTTTATACCAGGAATAGTTACACTTATTCTAACGTTAATAATAATGTTTTTTATAAATTTTAAAATTACATTAATTATTTTCTTAATAACACCAATATCGGTATTTATCACTATTTATATTGCTAAACAAAATAAAAAACTTACAGATATAAGTAATAAAGAATATAATGATATGACTTCATATATTAAAGAACAAATTGAACTTAAAAAATACATTAATGTCGAAAAATTAGAAAATCAAAAAGAACAAAAAATAAATGACTTATCAGAAAAATATATGAAGGATGAATCAAAAGCTTTATTTTATGCATCAATTTCTAATCCTACAACAAGATTAATAAACGGAATAATTACAATTATAGTTGTATTATATTCAAGTTTTGAAATAATGAATGGTAATATGACAATTGGTATATTCTCTACATTTTTAATATATGCTAATAGATATGCTAAACCATTAAATGAAATATCACAAGTAATTAATAGGCTAACCATTTCACTAACTAGTTATGATTCTATTAAAGAACTAATAACTGAAGAAATTGAAGAATTTATTAATAGTAATGATGAAATTATAGGGAATATTGAATTTAAAAATGTATCTTTTTCATATAACAATGATAAAGAAATATTAAAAAATATTAATTTTAAAATTAATAACGGTGAAAAAATTGCCATAGTAGGACCTACAGGAAGTGGTAAAACAACAATCATACAATTATTATTAAAATTTTATAATATTAATTCAGGAAGTATTTTAATTGATGGAAAAAATATTAATGATATTAATACTAATATACTTAGAGATAATATTAAAGTAGTATTACAAGATGCCCATTTAAACAATGAGAATATTAAAGATGTATTAAAATATTCGAATGATGTAAGTGATAAGGAAATTAAAGATTTACTTAAGAGAATCAATATCAAACCTAATTTTTTAGGTATGAATGAGAAATTAGAAAATATTACATCTATTGATAATTTATCAAATGGTCAAAAACAAATAATATCAATGATTAGAGCAATGTTATCAAATCCTAAAATAGTTATATTAGACGAAGCAACTAGTGATGTTGATTCTTTAACAGAAAAAAATATTGAATCTTCTATTAATGAACTTACAAAAGGTAAAACATCTATTATTATTGCACATAGATTATCAACAATTATTTCTGCTGATAAAATAATAGTAATTGATAATGGGAAAGTTTTAGAAGAAGGTACTCATAAAGAGTTAATTAATAAAAATGGTTTATATAAAAAGATATATGAAAGTCAGTTTTAGCATAATTATATGTGTGTAAATCATAATTATTGACATTACTGTTAATAATTGATATATTTAATTTGAAAATAGAGTATAGGGTATTGTTATTTTTAAATAAATATATTATATATCATTTATATTATTATAAATTTAAGATATATAAAGGATAAATGCAATATGAAAAAATTGTTTGAAATGAGTATATTCTTTGGTTTTTGTTTCTTTCTAAATTTAAACAGTGTTTTGGGGTACAGTTTTAGTATTTCAGCTAATCGATTATGGGCAAGAGATTTATCTCTTCAGTCATACATGAAAACAACAGCAACTTCTGTATCTACTGTTATTTGGGAAAGAAGTAATTATTCAAATCATTACATGTGGTTTGGTGTAAATGATCAAAGCGATAATACTAAAGGAACAGGGAAATATAGTTATTTAAGTGAAGGTTCATTTACAACAAATATTCAAGCGACAATGAATAATTCTTCATATAGTTATTATTTGATTGCCAGAAGAGAATATGCACTTGATCCTGTAACAACTGTA
>JALERC010000022.1 GCA_022763805.1 Mycoplasmatota bacterium
CATCAGTTAATGACCAACAATATCTGCAAATTCTAAGTTGGTTGATCATAGTATTTGATTTAAAATTCATTAAAATAGTATAGTATAATCAAAGAGAAATGAATTATGTATAAATCAAATACAACGATTATTATTATATCATATATTTAATTATAATCAAGTATATATGAAAAAAGATATCATACTTAATGATATCTTTTTTCACACAACTATACACAATAACAATACAACTTTTCAACTACTTTTAAGTGTACTTAATAGGCCCGCGCCCATACAATTAAAAAGCAATTGAACTTAAATTTGATGCTTTAGAAATTTATATAATTTATATTTTTGAAAGTTTTAATATTTATATTTAATAATAGAAAGGTAGGTTAATGTTTATTTTAAATTTAATAAACTATATAAAATTTCAAACACCGCAATATAGGATACACTAATTGAATATATTTGTCAACACTTTTTTACAAAAAAAATGAGAAATTTCTCATTTATTTAATATTTGTTGTCTTTCTTGACTGAATTTCTGCAATTTTTTCAAAAACTTCAGCTGCATTACTTTCATTAATTGTTGTATAACCAAGTTCTTTAAGTGCTTGAACTTTAATTGTATTAATTTCTAATGTACGACTCATTTTTTCTTCCATCTTATGTTCAATTTGATTTACAAAACGTTTATGTGCTTCAGCAATTTTATCATTTGATGTTTTACCATTATTATATAAAGTCATTCCTGAATACATAATAGATTCAAATATAAATTGTTTTTCTTCATTAAACATGAATTCCATAGGTTTTACAAATCCTGATGTCTTTGCAAAATATGCAAGAACATATTTTAATTCCTCTACATTATCTAGTGATTGCATAAAGTTGTACATATATTTAAATGTATAATAAGCTTCCATATCATTAGAATCTTCTAGTCTTTCTTTAATTAGATCGATAATATTAATTAATAGGTCTTTCTGTTTTTTACCTAATTGGTTAAATATTTTCTTTTCACCATTAATAGAAACTTTTTTTTCTTGGGAATTTTCGATTAAACTATTTAATCTTGTTTCAACATCTAATATATAATCAGTATCTATTTTAATATTATCTAAGTCCTCTGGAGATTTGATACCAAGTAAATTAAGTAATAATACTTTTTTATCTTTTGGCCATTTATTTAAATCATCTAATTCAAGATAATTATATATCATCTGTCTAGAAACTCCTAAAAATTTTGCTAATTTAACCTTAGAAATTCCTAATTCATGTAGTAAGTCATTAAGTTTTCTCATATCATTCTAACCTCCTATTATAATTATACTAAATAATTGTCAATTGTCAAGTGTAAACTATACATATATTTTATTATAGATATAGTACCCTACCCTTATTTTTCAACAAAAAAAGCTCTTTTTGAGCTTTTTTTTCGTGTACTAAATTTATATTAAATTTTAGAAAGAAAAGAGAAAAAGTACACTAACGCAAGGTAAATGTTTAAAAGAAAAAATATATATTAATAAACATCCATAATTAAGGAAATGGAAAAATAAACTTAATTAATTTATTCCCTTGCACTAAGTTAATTATAACATATTTTTTTAAATATAATCAATAAATAATTAAAAAAGAATTAGTATAAACTAACTCCTATTTCCCGAGTTTGACAGTTTTTAATTAAAAATCTTCGCTAAGTATTGTAAAACTTAGTTTTTTCATTATTTAATTGTTGCGTATGTCATCGTAAGGTGGTATAATTATTTTGAGGATGATATTATGAGACTAAACATAAGAACAAAAAATAATTATTCTTATTACACTATAATAAAAGATTATACTAATTTAAACGGTGCAAGAACTACTACTGTTTTTGAAAAGTTAGGCAATCAACAACAAGTTGAAGAAAGATTTGGCAAAGTTAATACAATTGAAAATATAAAAAAATATATTGAAGAATTAAATAACGAAAATAAAGAAGAAACTATCAATGTACAATTTAATCCAAATAAAGCTATTGAAAGAAATATAAAAAAAAGATTTAACATAGGTTATTTATTTCTAAAGAAAATTTATAATGAATTAAAAATAAAAGATATCTGTAAAGAAATCGAAAATAAATATCAATTCAAATTTGATTTAAATGAAATATTATATTATTTAGTTTTTGCTAGAATTATTTATCCATCTAGTAAATTAGAAACTTTTAAACAGTGTCAAAATTTTATTGAACAACCTAAATTTCAATTACATGATGAATATAGAGCTTTAAGTTATTTAGCCGATAATATTGATTTTATTCAGGAAAAAATATTTGAAAATAGTAAAAATGTAATAAAAAGAAATTCAGAAATAATTTATTATGATTGTACAAATTATTTCTTTGAAATAGAACTTGATGATGAATTTAGAAAATATGGAATAAATAAGCAACATCAACCAAAACCACAAGTTGGTATGGGTTTGTTTATGGATGGTGATGGTATTCCATTATCATTTAATATTTATCCTGGTAATCAAAATGAAC
>JALERC010000038.1 GCA_022763805.1 Mycoplasmatota bacterium
GGTAAAGAATTAGAAGATGCAATAAATGAAATGAAACCTAAAGATGTACTTCTTATTCAAAATACTAGATATGAAGATCTAGATGGTAAAAAAGAAAGTAAAAATGACCCAGAATTAGGGGCATATTGGGCATCATTAGGTGATATTTATATTAATGATGCATTTGGAACAGCACATAGAGCGCATGCATCGAATGTAGGTATTGCAAGTCATTTACCTAATGGAGTAGGTTTCCTAATAGAAAAAGAATTAGAAAATTTACTACCAGCTATAAATGAACCAGAGAGACCTTTAACAGTTATTTTAGGAGGTTCTAAAGTAAGTGATAAAATAGGTGTTATTGAAAATTTAGTAAAAATAGCAGATCATATTTTAATTGGTGGAGGAATGGCCTTTACTTTCTTAAAAGCATCCGGTCTTCCAATCGGAAAATCATTATTAGATGAAGAAAATATAGAATTTTGTAAAAAAATATTAAAAGAACACGAAGATAAAATTGTTTTACCTATAGATGTAGTTTGTTCAAAAAGTATTGAAAAACCAACAGATGTTAGAGAATGTTTTATTAGTGATATAAAAGATGATGAAATAGGACTTGACATTGGAAATCAAAGTGTTAAACTATTTAAGCAACACATTAATGACAGTAAAACAATTATCTGGAATGGACCTGTTGGAATGTTTGAAGAAAAAGCATATGAAAATGGAACAAAAGAAATATGTAAGGCTTTAGCTGAATCAGGTGCTAAAACTATTGTTGGTGGAGGAGATAGTGCTTCTGCTGCAATAAATTTTGGATATAAAGACAAATTTAGTCATATATCAACTGGTGGTGGAGCATCTTTAGAATTATTAGAAGGTAAAGTATTGCCAGGTATTGATATAATTAATGAAAAATAGGAGTATATTATGAGAATAGGAATTTTTACAGACACTTATCCTCCATATATAAATGGAGTATCAACAAGTGTATCAATGCTTGAAAATGCATTAAGAAAAAAAGGACATCAAGTTTATATTGTTACTGTAAATACTGAAAATATGAGATATAAATATGAGAACGATGAACATATAATTAGAATACCAGGTGTACCTATTGGTATTTATGATTATAGATTAACAGGTGTTTACCCATTAAAGGCAATTAATAAAATTAAAAAATGGAATTTAGATGTAATTCATTCACATACAGAATTTGGTGTAGGTACTTTTGCACGTATAATAGCAAAACAATATAATATTCCATTAGTACATACATATCATACAATGTATGAAGACTATGTTCATTATATAACTAAAGGATACTTTAATAATACTAGCAAAAAAATTGTAGAATATTTAACTAATTTTTACTGCAACCAAACAGCAACAGAACTTATTGTGCCTACTAAAAAAACTTACGATTTATTTAAAGAAAAATATAAATATACAAGAAATGTTCATATTATTCCTACAGGAATTGAAGTAGAAAAATTTTATAAAGAAAATACTGATCCAGCCAAATTAGAAGAGATAAGAAAAAAACACGGATTAAATAAAGGTGATTTTGTTATTTTATATGTCGGAAGACTTGGACAAGAAAAATCTGTTGACGTATTAATAGAAGCTCATCAAGAATTAGCTCGAGAATACAAAGCTAAACTATTAATTGTTGGAGATGGACCAGATATGGATACATATAAAAATTTAGTCCATAAATTAAAAATAGATGATAATGTTATATTCACAGGAAAAGTTCCATGGACAGAAGTAACACTTTATTATCAAATTGCAGATATTTTTGCAACAGCATCTAAATCAGAAACACAAGGTTTAACAGTAATCGAAGCTATGGCTGCATCACTTCCTGTTGTTGCTGTTGATGATGAATCATTTAGAAATGTTATTATTGATGGATTAAATGGACATTTATTTGATACTAAAAAAGAATATAAAAAATATGTAAAATCATTTATTGATGAACCATCGAAATTACAACAATTCAGTAAACAAGCTAGAATAAATGCTGATACATATTCTAGTAAATATTTTGCAGAAAGAGTTTTAGATGTTTATAGATTAGCAATTAATGGAGAAACTAGTGAAGAAAAAAATTCAGTTAAAAATGGATTTAAAGCAACATTGAAAGGGATTTTCAAATGGAAAAAATAGTAGCTGCTAATCTAAAAATGAATTTTACATATGATGAAGTTAAAGAATATGTTGAAAAATTAGATGGTTCTAAGAATTTTATTGTTTGTCCTCCAAATATTTATTTACACATGTTTGTCAATAAAAATTATTCATGTGGAAGTCAGGATGCATACTATGAAGATAAAGGGGCATTTACTGGAGAAGTTAGTAGTTTACAATTAAAAAGCTTAGGAGTAAATTATACAATATTAGGTCATAGTGAAAGAAGACAATTATTTGGTGATACTAATTGTACTGTTAACAAAAAGGTAATTAGTGCTCTAAAAAACAATCTAAATGTTATACTTTGTATTGGGGAAACAAAAGAAGAACGTGACAATAACGAAACAAAAGATGTTCTTAAAGAACAAATTGAAAATTGTTTAAAGAATGTTAGTAATGTTGAAAAAATTATTATTGCTTACGAACCCATCTGGTCAATTGGAACTGGTGTAATACCAACAAATGATGAAATTAAAGAAACAATAGATTATATAAAAGACATATTTAATTCATTATACAATAATCACGATGTTAAAGTTTTATATGGTGGAAGTGTTAATGAAAAAAATATTGATTCAATAAATAGTATTGAAAATGTTTCTGGAGTTTTAGTTGGTGGTGCATCACTAGATATTGATAAAATAAATAAAATTAAAGGAGTTGTTTTAAAATAACGACTCCTTTTTACATTTAGAAAGAGGAATTTATGATAAGATTAGTAATTGTTGATGATAATGCAGGGTTGCAATCATTTCTTGAAGAATATTTTAAAGACAATGAAGAAGTTGAAATATTATACCAAGCAGGAAATGGAGAAGATGGATTAAGATTTATTGAACGAAATAAAGATAATATTGATGTAATATTATTAGATTTAATTATGCCTAAAAATGATGGTATATGGATGCTTGATGAGATGAAGAAGAAACAAATAAAAGTAAAAGTTCTTGTTCAATCTAGTTATAATTCACCTGAAATAATACAAAAACTTTCTGAACGTGGTGTAAAATATATGATTCTAAAACCATATGAACCTGATATGTTATATAAAAAAATAAAAGAAGTAAATGATGCAGAAAAAAATATTAAAATTGTTCCAAAAAAAGAAAATATAGAAGAAATTGTAGTAAAAATGTTACATGAATTAGGTATACCATCACATATTAAAGGTTTTCAATATATTAAAGATAGTGTAATATTTGTTTTTAAAAACAGAGATTGTATGGGAGCAGTAACTAAAGAATTATATCCAGAAATAGCTATAAAATATAAAACTACAGTTCCTAGAGTTGAAAGAGCTATAAGACATGCTATAGAAGTTAGTTGTAATAGAGTAGAATGTAGTGTTTTACACGATTATTTCGGATATAGTTTAAGTTATGAAAAATCGAGACCAACCAATTCAGAGTTCTTAACTACAATTGCTGATCGTTTAAAATTCAAAGTTATTGATGAAAAGATTATATAAATCTTTTTTTCTTTGTGTAAAATTTGACAATAACTAGGTTTGATGATAGAATATGTATTACTAATGGGGGTGCTAGAATGGAATTAAGTTATGAATTTGCATTAATAATAGATGAAAAATTAAGAGAAATGGGATATCAAAGAAACATTTCATTAACTTCTAAAGATTTTAAAATATTCAAAATAGAAGATTTAAACAAAATTAAAAGTTTAAGTATAACAAATGCATCTAATATTGATGAAATAGGATGCCTTCAAAACTTAACAAAACTAAAAATAGAAGGTATTGATTTTAATAGTATAAAGGATGAATATGCATTAGAAATAAATCCTTATATAAATCATATAACTGATTTTACACCTATACAAAATCTAAAAAAATTAGAATATCTATCAATCAAAAATGACGTCAATATTAAAAAATTAAATATTGGTAATTTAACTAACTTAAGAAAACTAAGACTAGAAAATAATCCTGAATTAGAAACTTTGAAAGGATTAGATTCACTAAGCAAATTAAATGATGTCAAAATATATGGAACTAATATAAAAAATAGTATAAACTTAGAGCGTTATATGATGAATACTATATTTGTTGAAAATAACATAATTGATATTAAAATAGCACTTAATGAATTGAAAAGAAATCCAAATATATTAGAAATAATAAATGATTATAAAAGAAAAGGATTAACAAATATAGAGTTTGCTGAAACGAATGGATTTGTTGATTATACAGAATTAGATACAAGAGACTTACAACAAATGATTCAAGAATTAAAAAAAGAATTAAAGGATTACAATAGATTAAATGACTTAGATAAAATTGCAAAAATATATAAAATAATAGTTGAAAAATATCATTTTGCAGATGAACAATTAAAGGAAAGACAAATAATAATAAGTAAATTTAAAAATCAAAAATTTCCAGCATATATGAAAAAATATATGGCTTCCCTTCATAGTAGTTATAACTTATTTCATTTTAAAGAAGGTAATTGTGAAGGACACGTTAATTTAATGAGTATTATGCTTAATTTAGTGGGAATAGATAGTTTTGTTGTTCATTGTAAAGATAAACGTTTTAAAAATTATAGAGGAGACACAAATCATGCCATGATAAGAGTAAAATTAAAAAACAAATGGTATTATTGTGATCCTACAATTAATAAAAGTAAGAGTAAAGAATTTTTCTTAAAAAATAAATATCAATTAGAAAAAACTCACGAAATAAGTGGTTATGAACAAAAGAAAATGGGGGATGAGGAATATGAATACAATAATGAAGGAATATATAGATAATTTAGAAAATTTTAATAAAGAAGAATTTTTAAAAATATTAAATGATATTGATAAAAAACAATTATATAATTCACCAATTCACGGTTTATATCATTCAGAAAAAGTATTATTATTTTCATATTTAATTGGTAAATATTATAATTTTAATGAACAAGACATGAGAATTATATGTGATGCCGCAAAATATCATGATATAGGAAGAGTTGGAGATGATGAAAATAAATTTCATGGTTACAATTCATCTGAGAAAATTGATTTAGTAATTAAATATGATGATGAATATGAACAAGCTCTTTTAAAAGCTATTATGAATGAACATAGTAGACCGGATAATGAAGCTGATAGATCTTTTGATGATTATTTCTGGAATTTTAAATATGAAGATCCTAATTATAGTGAAGAAAAAATTAGAGAATATAAAAAACGTTATGACTATCTATATAAAGTATTAAAAGATGCTGATGCATTAGATAGATTTCGTTTAATTGGTACTTGTGCAGCACTAGATGAGGATTATTTAAGATTAGACTATAGTAAAGAATTAATTTCTATGGCTGAAGAAATAAACGATAAATATATAGAATATTTTGAAAATAATCCTGATTTAGCTGACTTAAATACGGGAGAAGGTGTATGTTATCATGGATTTGGTGTAGACTTTTTCAAGTTAGAAACTATCTTAGAACATGGTATATTATCTTTCAGAGAAATGAAGAAAAAAGAAATAACAGGTGCTCAAAATTTCCCTGGTGGAAATTGTAGAAACTATGTATCATGTGTAGTTGAAGATTTAGTTAAAGAAGATGAACCATTAAATAGTAGTGCTTATAAGAATTTTACTATGAATAGTATTAATATAAAGACTGTAAATATTAAATGGTTTGAGGCGTCTAATGAAGATAACTTACCAATGGCATTATGTAAAGGTAGACCATATAAAAAAGCAGATTATTCTGATGAAAGATATGTAAGAAACTCAATTGAACCTGAAAAATTTGATAAATTATTTTTATCAAATGATTTAGCAAACAAAAAACTAGTGGATTGTGA
>JALERC010000042.1 GCA_022763805.1 Mycoplasmatota bacterium
TGATATAATAATAATCGTTGTATTTGATTTATACATAATTCATTTCTCTTTGATTATACTATACTATTTTAATGAATTTTAAATCAAATACTATGATCAACCAACTTAGAATTTGCAGATATTGTTGGTCATTAACTGATGCTATTTATATAGCATCTTTTTTGTATTATAATTAATATTTATTAAAAACAATACTACAATTATCATTATCAATTAATCAAGATTTACATAATGCATTTAATTAGTATACTGATAAAATTGTTATAGGGGAGGGGAATCAAATAATATTAAAAAAAATACTATATATTATAATTAGATTAACACCATTAATTCCTTTAACATTTTTAATTGATGATAATATATATTATATAAATACAAATATAAGTATATCTAAAAATATAATTTAAACGAAATAAAGTATTAATAATAAAAAAATAGAATTTAAATTAAAAGAATTTATTATAAACCAATTAAATAAAGATTTAATTGTTAATAATATTTTTTAAAAAAAATATAAATTTTGATGTCAAATATTTAGATGATATATATAAAATTCAATATATTATATATAATAAAATTATTATAACAAAATAGATTATGATATATCTAATATGATTAAATATTATTTAATTTTAGTTATTAAAACGATTTTTAATAACTTCGTATAATATATATTATGTTAACTTCTATATTTGGAGTATAAAAAGAATTATTTTGATAATAATATTATTGGGTGATTAAAATGAAAAAAAATAAAAAACAAAATAAATATTCTAAAGATAATAAATTAAATAATAAAAAAAGAAATAATGAAATTGAAAATGAAAATTTAGAATCTGAAGAATCTGAAGATACTTCATCAACTAATAATGATGATGAAGAAAATAATAATTAATTACTCAAATTAAAAAGCAAGGTATATCTACCCTGCTTTTTATTTGTATTGATCTTAATACTTGTTCATCTAAGATTTTCTCAATGCAAAATTATGCATTCACGTTAATACTTGTTCATCTGAATTTTTCTCGATGCAAATTTCAGAAGCTATAATTCCCATTATGATATAGAAATATGGTGCAACATCAATTACACTTATATTGGCGAATCCTTGAATAGAATATCCCACAAATGCAACAAATAGTGCTGTAGTTAATGGATCTTTAAATTTAATATTTCTAATAAATACAAGTAAACATAATCCTAAATATAGTAATAAAGAGGGTAATCCATTTGTAACTAATATTTGTAAATAAATATTATGTGCTTTATCTAAAGGGTAATCTTTAAATACAAAATAATAATTATCTATTCCTGCACCTACTGAAAAATATTTTTTAACAAGCGGTAGGGAACGTTTCCAGATATCTATTCTCCCATTGTCAATCTTTTGACTACCCTCTTCTTTATTATTAATATTTAGTAAGTCACTTTTAATTGTATAATTTTCTTCTAGTTTAAAATTTTCATTTTTGCTTTGCTTAATTTCTAATATGTAATTTACTGATAAAAAGCAAATTATTGAAGTAAATAACAAAATCCCTACCCTACTTAATTTTATATGTTTTTTATATATAAGTATAAAAAATATTATTGCTAAAATATATCCTAGGAAAGGTCCTGTAGAGTTTGCGAGTATTAAACCTATAAAAAATATTATATATAATATGAAACATTTTTTATTTATTAAATATAGTACAGAAGTTATTAATGTTAACATGACCATATAACTACCATAAAAATTAGGATTACCACAAAAAGCCATAGCCATAAATGGTTTTTCTGCTCTTATAATATATTTATAATCACTAAACACTTGTAAAAATGCATTTTGTGTTTGAAATAATCCTAAAAATATAAAAATATAAATTAGATATTTATAGTATTTTCTATTTTTAATTTCCTTTACATTTAAAAATATTAAATAGTAACTTATTAATGTAATTAAGCCTTCATAGCGTCCATAAAATCCTAGTATAGATACTTTTTTATTGACTGCAAATAATGTTGAAATTATAGCTGTAATAATAAGAAAATATATAAAGCCATCATACCATGTAATATTCTTCTTTTTAACAATATAAGTAGTTAATAAAAATGGAATCGCTAAATATAAAACATATACTTGATTGATAACAAAAATATCTTTTGTAAGTCCTATGTAGTTACATATATATGAAATAATTTTAACAATAGGAATAAATAACATTACTATAGAAATGATTATAAAAATAATAGTATCTAAATTTATCTTTTTAAATCTTTTAACCATTTTTTGTCCTTTATTTTTTTAGATTCTATAGCTTTTTGTATTCCTTTGTTATATGTAAAATCATCTAATTTAGATTTTTTTAAGTACTTTACTGCCCTATTTTTATCATATATAATTAAATAACTTAATAACCACGCTACTGCCATTTTTACATAGTAACTATCACTATTATAATTATCTACTATATTATATAGTTCATCTATGTATTCATCTTTTATATAATAAGTTAACAGAATTACATACCCTACTCTATGATATAGGTATTTTTTTATATAATTAATATCTTGATTATATTTAAAATATTTCATGTTAGAAATAGTTGTATCACATGATTGCCAATCATTCATATATTTTATATAATCATCAAAATAATTCATAGGATCTTTAATATAACCTAAAATAAGACCATGAATCAAAACTTCCTCATGATAATTATGATTCATAATACTAATAAACTCTTTATAATTACCTTTTGCTAATTCTTTTGCAATTTTTTTTAATATAGGAACCCTAATTCCAATCAAATTATTTTTTAAAACAAGTTTAGAATTAAAATTTTTATATTCTAAATCTTCAAAACTAAATAAATAATCTACAAATTTTTGATAATCTGACTTATTCCAATTAGATCTATTTAAAATCATTTTAACTTTTTAAGAAAACTAGTACCTATAGATGGTTTATTAACAGCAAAATTTTCTGCTATTGTAGCACCAATATCAGCAAATGTAGATAAGTTTTCTAATCTTTTAGGTTGTTTAAATTGTTGGGAATAAATTAATACAGGAACTTTTTCTCTAGTATGATCTGTTCCCCTATAAGTAGGATCGTTTCCGTGATCGGCTGTAATAATAAGTAAATCATCGTCATTTAAGTAATTTAAAAAATGAGGTATAGCATCATCAAATTCTCGTAATGCATCAGCATAACCAACAACATTACGTCTATGACCATATAATGAATCAAAATCATTTAAATTAGCAAAACATAAACCTGTAAAATCTTTTCGTAATGCTTCTATTATTCTTTTTATACCATCGGTATTATTTTTTGTTTTTGCTGATAATGTAATACCTTTATTATTAAAAATATCTGCTATTTTACCTATAGAAAGTACATCGTAATGAGATTTCATTAAACTATCCAATACAGTTATACCATTAGGATCTAATGAAAAATCATGTCTATTGCTTGTTCTTTCAAAATTTCCAGGCGTACCTTTAAATGGTCTTGCTATAACTCTTCCAACTTTAAATTCGTCAGATAAAGTTAAGTTTCTTGCTGTAAGACAAATATCATATAATTCACTTAATGGAACTACATCTTCGTGTGCAGCAATTTGAAGAACAGAATCTGCAGAAGTATAAACAATAATATTACCTGTTTTCATATGTTCTTCACCTAATTTTTCAATTATTTCCGTACCACTTGCAACACAATTTCCTATTACTTTTCTACCCGTATTTTTTTCTAATTCTTTTATTAATTCATCAGGAAATCCATCAGGAAACGTTTTAAATGGTATTTTAGTATTTATTCCCATCATTTCTAAATGACCAGTTAAAGTATCCTTACCTTTACACATGGGATTAGCTTTACAATAATAAGCTTTATTACTTGAATTTGTATCATTTAGTAAGTCATAAAGACCGAATTCACCTAAATTATGATATTTGTGAGTGGTACATTGTAATGTATGAAGTAAAGTATTACAATCAATATCTTCATAATCATAAGCGTCATCTGCTTCCCCTATACCAACACTATCAAGTACTATTAAAAATATTCTTTTAAATTTATATTTTGGTTTTTCTTGTTTTTTAAATAAGTCAAACATACTATCTAGTCCTTTCATTTTCAAAAACTGCTGCTAAATCTATATTATAATTAAATTTATCAGAATATATATATTCATGCATAATTTCTTTTGCTTCATTAGACAAACTTGAGTTATATATTTTATTAACCATTGGTTCTTTATTATCTGCAAGTTTTTCTACAAATAAAGATAATAATAAAAGTTTATCTAGGCTTTTATAATCTAATGATTTAAATTTTTCATTTATATTAGGAATCCTTCTTACAGAACCTGCTGGACCCCTATCAATATGATCTTGTGGAAATTTATTAATTCCCATACTATCAACATCAACAAATATTGGATTATTATTATTGTCAACTAATATGTTTTTATTTTTAACATCACCAATAATAATAATATCTTTATTATGCAAATAATCTAGATTTTTGAATAGTTTTGCAAACAAATCTATATTTTTATTTAAATCCTTTAGATTATCAATAGTAACAGCATCATATTTTTTCATAGTAAATCCTGAAAAAGTATTATCAATATTAACTAATTGTTTTGGTAAAGCAATAATATTTTCTAATTGATTCATTTTAGAAAATTCTATTAACTTATATTTTTTATTATCCATATTTAAAAATGGCATAATAAATGGTTCAAAACGTTTTAATAAAATTTCTGGTTTGTATAAAAGAATTTTTCCTTCATAACCACCTTTGTTAAATTCTTTAAATCCTCTTAATTCTTCTTCTTTAAAATTTAATTCTTCCATATCTATTCTCCTTAAGCATGTGGGTGTGCATTATCATAATTTTTTCTAATTTCTTTTGAGTTAACATATAAATATATTTCAGTTGTAGATATATTAGAATGTCCTAAAAGTTCTTGAATTGTTCTTAAATCAGCCCCGTTTGAAAGCATATGTGATGCAAATGAATGTCTTAATGTATGTGGCGAAAATTTTATATTTATACCTTTTTCAAGTAATAATTTTTTCATTACCTTAAAAAAACCTTGTCTAGTCATTTGATTATAATGATTATTTAAAAATAAATAATCACATTTTTTATTATCAGGTCTATAATTATATAAATAATTTTTAACAGCAACTGTAGCATAATCACCAATGGGAATAATTCTTTCTTTTTTTCCTTTTCCCATAGTTCTTACAGTATTATTTTCTAAATCAACATCATTTGGTTTTAAATTTATTAATTCAGTGACCCTTAGACCGGATGCATACATGAGTTCTAGCATAGCTTTGTTTCGTGCACTAATATGATCAATAACCTCAATATCTAATAGCTTATCAACTTCTTCTATTGACAAAATATCAGGAATACTTTTCTTAAATTTAGGTATTATAAGAACATTACTAATATTTTCGCAAACATTTCCTTTTATCATTTCATATTTATAAAAAGATTTAATACTTGATATTACTCTTGCTTTTGATTTAGGATCTAATTCATTTAAAGTTTTATTGAATTTTTCTAAATCGCTCTTTGTTGTTTTTATTAAATCTTTTTTAGTAAATTTTTTAAGTTTTAAAAGGTCATGTATATATGCATCAATTGTATTGTCACTAAATTTTTTAATTGTTTTTAAATAAATTTTATATCTATTTAATTCTAAATCATTTATCATATACATTCCTCTATCATTAATTATAGCAAATTTAATAATAAAAAAAAAGCACTATAGCTTTTCTTAAACTAAAAAATACTTAAACAAATAATATCCTATTACTAAAAAAAGTAAAACTCCAACACCAATAAAAATTAATACAGATGTATTAACTAATGTTCTTTTTTTCCCAACTCTCATTTTGCTTTTTTCTTTTTCCATATTATCACTCCTATTTTAATTTTAGCATTATATTTATTTTTAGTCAATTATTTGATAAAATATAAGACGGAAGTGATTATATGAATGAACCATTAGCAGTTAAATTAAGACCAACAAAAATAAGTGAAATTATTGGACAAGAACATCTTGTTGGTGAAAATAAAATTATTTCAAACATGGTAAAAAATAAAAGAATATTTTCAATGATTTTGTATGGTAAACCAGGAATCGGAAAAACTACAATTGCAATCTCTATAGTTAATGAATTAGGATTAAGATATAGAATGCTTAATGCTACAATTAATAATAAAAAGGATTTTGATGTAGTAATTGAAGAAGCTAAAATGTATAAAGGTATGTGTGTTATTATGGATGAAATACATAGACTTAATAAAGATAAGCAAGACTTATTACTACCTTATTTAGAGAGTGGTTTAATAACACTAATAGGTTTAACATCTTCAAATCCATATCATAAAATTAATCCTGCAATACGATCTCGTGTGCAAATATATGAATTACACGAACTAACTGATGAAGATATTATAAAGGGGCTTAAAAAAGCTATTAAATCCCCTTATTTGCCTGGAATTAGTTGTGGTAAGAAAACTATTGAATACATTGCTAAATTAGCATCAGGAGACCTTAGAAGTGCTTATAATTTACTTGAGGTTGGTTACTATTCAACTAATGATTTTAAAGTTACTAAGGAAGTAATTAAGAATATTAATAATAAACCAGTATTTTTTCATGATAAGAATGAAGATGGACATTATGATGTTTTAAGTGGTTTTCAAAAATCTATTAGAGGAAGCGATGTTAATGCTGCACTTCATTATCTTGCAAGATTAATTGAAGTTGGTGATTTAGACTCTATATATAGAAGAATGACTGTTATTGCATATGAAGATATTGGCCTTGCTAATCCTAGTATAGGACCAAAGGTTGCTGCTGCTATAAGCGGATGTGAACTTGTAGGGCTTCCTGAATGTAGAATAATACTTGCTGAAGTTATAATTGAAATGTGTTTATCACCTAAAAGTAATAGTAGTGAACAAGCAATAGATTTAGCACTTAATGATATTAGAAGTGGTAATTGTGGTAATCTTCCTACTCATTTAAGAACAAATAGTCCTATTTATAAATATCCTCATGATTACCCTAATGCATTTGTTAAACAACAATATATGCCCGATAATATTAAAAATCACGAATATTATAAACCAAAGCTAACAAGTTCAAATGAAAAACAATTAGCAAATATATATGAAAAATTAAAAGAATTACAAAAATGATCATACTATTAAGTATGATCTTTTTCTATTCCCATAACTAATCTAAATGCTGTATTATTCATATCACATGTTTGTAATATTACTACTAATTTATTTTCATTTATATCAATATCATAATTTATTTCACTTTTGTTTTTTAAATATTCTAAATGTTCTTTATATGTATTATCATTAAAATTTTCTAGATTCATATATGTATAATCATTTTTTTCAATATATGTCGAAAATATTTCTAATTCATAATCTTTATATTCAGTATATAAATAAAATTTTTTATTGTTTTCATAGAAGTTTTTGTTATTTAAAACTGTAAATGGTACTTCATTATTATAATCACTATGACCATAAATAATTAATTTTTTATCTTTCTTGATGTCATTTCTATAATCTAAATAAACAGAACCTTTATAATTTTCATTATCATTAATATCATGATTTAAATAAAACTCGTTATCATTTCCTTGAACGATAGGAATGATATTATTCTCAAGTCTTAAAAAAGCCTTTATATTTTTATTATTATATTCTTCATACAAATTAGTATAAGTTAGTTCATCAAAGTCATTAATATCTTTATATTGTAATTTATAACTATCATTAGATTTTATTATAAATAAACTAAATAATATAATAAAAAATAGTAAATATTTAATTTTTTTCATAAACAAATCACCGATAATATTATAACACAAAAAAGAATAGTAATTTAATTACTATTCTAATATTTTTTTAATAGAAAACATCATACCTGTAACTAATAATAATAAATAATATATATTAGTTTTTTTATTTTCAATACCTGTCATAGGAGGTATTTCTTCAAATTGATAGCTCATATATACGTAATCATTATTTACTTGTTCGAAATTCTTATTTAATCTGTTATAGATGTTAGTACCTCTATAGAAAGATTTATAATTTTCTACTTCTTTTTCTATTACTGTATATTCAATTTCAATACCATTTTTGTATTTTTGTAGACCATTTAAAATTAGTTTCCAATCAGATTCTTTAGTAATAATTAAATTATCTAATAAGATTCCATTTTCATAAAGATCTACATTTATATGATCAGGTCTTGTGTTATATATATTTTGTTTATCGTCCCAGATTTTGTAAATTTCTAAATCTATTGTTTCATTTTCGTGACTATTAGTAATAATAATTTCAGTTTTATTATCATTATTTACTATAGTCTCATAACTTGAGATATATCCTTTAACTTCATCTTCAACAATTTTATATTCAATAATTTGTCCATTTTCATATTTAAATAAATCATTGAATTCATAAGTCCAGTCATTTTCTTCACTAATAGTAGTTTCAGTAACATAGTTACCGTTCGCATATAAAACTACTCTTATTGAATCAGGTCTTATTCCATCATTATTATTATCATCATTCCATACCTTTTTAACATTGAAGTTTACCTTTTCAGGTGAATGATTATTTATAATATTATATTCATCTAATTCTTGAACATATCCTGAAACATCAGTTTCTTTTATTGAATAATTTATAATTTGTCCATTTGCATATTTTGGTAAATTTGTAAATTCATAAGTCCAATTATCATTAGCACTTACTTCTTTTGTTTCAATTAAAATATCATTGTTATATAAATTTACTTTAATACTGTCAGGTCTAATACCATCACGGTTATTATCGTCTTCCCATGTTTTTTGACCGCTAATATTAATAGTTTCTGGATTATATGTATTTATAATATCGAATCCATTAATTGTAGTATCATAATCTTTTACAGCATCTTCAGAAATAGTATAATCAATCAATTTACCTTCAAAATATTCTGGTAATTCATTGAATTCATATTTCCAATCATCAAGTTCTTTAACTTCTAATTGTTTTTCAACTACAACTTTATCCCCTACTTTACCTTGTAAGTTAACTTTAATTGAACTTGGATGACCATATCTATTATCATTATCTATCCATGTTTTAGTTCCACTAACAGTAATATCTTTAGGTGTATGTGTATTTATTATATCAAATCCATCATATGTTGTAGTATATTTATCTACTTCTTCTTCTCTTACATAGTAATTAATAGGTTCTCCATTTTCATAAGCTAATAAATTACTAAATTCATAAGTCCAGTTTGAATTAGCACTTACTTCTTTTGTTTCAATTAATTTATCGTTTCCAAATAATTTAATAGTTATTGATTCTGGTCTTAAACCATCTTTATTATTTTGATCAACCCATAATTTAGAACCTTTTATAGTTTTTGTAATTGGATTATGTTTATTTGTAATATTATATCCATCAATTACCCCAGTATATCCTTGAACTTCATTTTCATCTACTCTATATTCTATTTTTTTACCATTATCTTTAACTGGTAAATTTGTAAATTCATAAGTCCAATTTGAATTAGCACTTACTTCTTTTGTTTCAACTAAATTATCATTAGCATATAAATTTACTTCAATACTATTAGGTCTTAAACCATCACGGTTATTATCATCATCCCATGTTTTAGTACCACTTATACTATTAGTTTCTATTACATGAGTATTAGTAATATTAAATCCATTTATTGATTTAGAATAGTTTTTTACTGATTCTTCATCTACTCTATATTCTATATATTCACCATTATCTTTAACTGGTAAGTTTGTAAATTCATAAGTCCAATTATCATTAGCACTTACTTCTTTTGTTTCAATTAATTCATCGTTTCCAAATAACTTAATAGTAATTGATCCTGGTCTTAAACCATCACGGTTATTATCGTCTACCCATGTCTTAGTACCACTTATATTAGTAGTTTCTATTTCATGAGTATTAGTAATATTATATCCATCAATTACCCCAGTATATCCTTTAACTTCATTTTCATTTACTGAATAAATTATTTCTTTACCATTTTCATATACTGGTAAATTTGTAAATTCATAAGTCCAGTTTGAATTAGCACTTACATTTTTTGTTTCAACTAATTTATTATTACCATATAAATTTACTTCAATACTACCAGGTCTTAAACCATCACGGTTATTATCGTCTACCCATTTCTTAGTACCACTTATACTAGTAGTTTTTATTTCATGAGTATTAGTAATATTAAATCCATTTATTTCTTTAGTATATCCATCTACTAATTTTTCATCAACAATATACTTAATTTTAGATCCATTAGCATATACTGGTAAATTTGTAAATGTATATGACCATGAATCATTCATTTTTTGTTCATATGTATGTACTATTTCATTATCACAATATGCATATAATTCGAATTCAATATTATTAGGTCTTAAACCATCGCGATTATTATCGTCTACCCATGTTTTTGTAATAGTAATATCTTTTACTTCTGGATTATATGTATTTGT
>JALERC010000043.1 GCA_022763805.1 Mycoplasmatota bacterium
CAAAGGTTTTACATTAATTGAACTTTTAGCAGTTATTTTGATTTTAGGTATTATTGCATTAATAGCAATTCCAACTGTAAATAGTATTCTAAAGGAATCACGTACAGGAGCTTGGAAATCAACTGCTAGTCAAATGACTAAGGCTGCAGAAAATTATTTCCAATTAAAACAAATCAAAAACCAAGATTATGTAGTAGACTTTAAAACTGCAAAAGCAAATAATGGTATGTACTTTGAAAATGAAACAAAAACTAGTGCTCAAAAAGAAGAAGCTGATAAACCTACTTCAGCTACAGCATATAAAATAATGTTAGCTGCTTTATCGCTTAAAGGTGATATTCCAAAAGAAGCTGAAATTGATTTATTCCGAATTGATCAAAATGGTGCTGTTGCTTTAGCATTTAGTAATACTAACGCATATTGTATGACTGTTGATGGTAATGTTGATTTCGATAAAGATGATTATATAGCTGTAACAACTGCTATAAATAATGGAACTACATTTGATACTGCAACAGGAATGTTTGGAAGTACACAATTAAAAATTGGTGGAACTGCTGTTTGCGTTTCAAAATAATAAAATTAAAACTACGAAAGTAGTTTTTTTTAAAATTAATTATATAAAAAATTTTTTGTTAATAAAAATTATATAAGTAATTTACATATTCTAATATTAATGATATAATCTATATAGATAATAAGGAGGAAAATTATGAAAAAGAATAATAAAGGTTTCACATTAATTGAACTTTTAGCAGTTATTTTGATTTTAGGTATTATTGCATTAATAGCAATTCCAACTGTAAACAGTATTCTAAAGGAATCACGTACAGGAGCTTGGAAATCAACTGCTAGTCAAATGACTAAGGCTGCAGAAAATTATTTCCAATTAAAACAAATTAAAAACCAAGATTATGTAGTAGACTTTAAAACTGCAAAGTCTAATGTCACTGGAAAATATTTTGCAAACGAAACTGAAACATCTGCTTCAGGATCAAGTGCTTTAACTGGTGAAGCTGCACAAAAAGTAATGTTAGCTGCATTATCACTTAAAGGTGACATTCCTAAATATAATGAAATTGATTTATTCCAAATCGATACAAATGGTGCTGTTGCTTTAGCATTTAGTAATACTAATGCATACTGTATGACTGTTGATGGTAATGTTGATTTCGATAAAAATGATTATAAACGAGTAACAGATGCTATAAGTGCTGAAACTCCTACTACATTTAATACTGCAACAGGAATGTATGGAACTACAAAATTAAAAATTGGTGGAACTGCTGTTTGCGTTTCAAAATAATTATAAAAAACTACATTTGTAGTTTTTTTTATTTACTTAAAAAATTAAAAATGATATAATAAAATTATAATAGAGGAGGAAAATTATGAAAAAGAATAATAAAGGTTTCACATTAATTGAACTTTTAGCAGTTATTTTGATTTTAGGTATTATTGCATTAATTGCAATTCCAACTGTAAACAGTATTCTAAAGGAATCACGTACAGGAGCTTGGAAATCAACTGCTAGTCAAATGACTAAGGCTGCAGAAAATTATTTCCAATTAAAACAAATCAAAAACCAAGATTATGTAGTAGATTTTAAAACTGGAAAAGCAAGCAATAATAAATTCTTTACTGATAAAGGTCAAACAAGTGCTGCAGGTGATGCTGCTTTAAATTTAGGTACTTCTGGTAATAAAGAAAAAGTATATAGTATTATGCTTGAATCTTTATCATTAAAAGGTGATATTCCTAAATTTGATGAAATTGATTTATTCCAAATTGATACAAATGGTGCTGTTGCTTTAGCATTTAGTAATACTAATGCATATTGTATGACTGTTGATGGTAATGCTGATTTCACTGCTGCTGAATATAATACTGTAAAAAATAATGCAGCTACAGGTTCATTTAATGCATCAGGATTATTTGCTACAGCAGGTGAGTCACCTGTTACAACAAAATTAAAAATTGGTGGAACTGCTGTTTGCGTTTCAAAATAATATAATAAGACTATCCGAAAGGATAGTTTTTTATTTTTTAGCACTTACATATTGACAGTGCTAAAATTAAGTGTTATACTTAAATAGCAATCAGTTGAGAAGAGTGCTAAAAATAATTTTATAGCATAAGATTGTATATAGAGGTGATGTAATGTTAAATCAAAGACAAGCTGATCTTTTAAAACTTATAGTAGAAGATTATGTTAAGACTGCAAGACCAGTAAGTTCAAATTCTTTAGCAAGTATTATGAATGTATCTAGTGCTACAGTAAGAAATGAAATGGTATTTTTAGAAGAAAATGGATTGATTGAAAAAACTCATATTTCTTCAGGAAGAATACCAAGTGAAAAAGGATATAGATACTATGTAGATAATATTATGAAGCCAAAAGAATTAACTGGAGAGGATATGTTAAAACTTCAAACAATATTCCATAATAATAATTTAATGTTAGCAGATTATATTACAAAAAGTGTTGAAATAGTTTCTGAAATGACAAGCTTGACTGCTGTTGTTTTAGGGGGTTCTAGCAAAGAAAATAGAATTTCTAGAGTAGAAGTAATTCCTTTATCAGAAACTGCCATGGTAGCTGTTATAGTTACAGATAAAGGACATGTAGAACACAAAAATATAGTAATGGAAGAAAATGTTAATATTAATGATATTAAGAAGACTGTTGATGTAATTAATAAATTAATTGTTGGAACACCAATAGATGAAGCATCAACTAAACTAGAATATGAAGTAAAACCTGTAATTGCAAAATGTATAAAACAACATGAGGTTTTATATAATGCTTTCTATAGTGCATTTTCAGATTTTTCTAATTCATCATTTACAATGAAAGGTAGACAAAATATATTAATGCAACCTGAATTTGATGATACTGAAAGAATTAGAGAAATAATTAGTAAATTTGAAGATAAAGAAGTCGTTAATAGCATAAAAGCTAGTGATGAGGGAATAAATATATATATAGGAAGCGAAAATGAATTTGATGATGATGTTACAATTATAAAAACAAAATATAATGTTGATGGTGAAGAAGGTACTATCGCATTAATAGGACCTAAAAGAATGGAATATGATAGAGTAATATCATTACTTGATTATATTATTAAAAATATTAACAAATAAACACCAAGGAGGCCTTATGAAGAAATGTAATTGTGAAGCCGATTGCAAATGTGAAAAAGAAGAAGTAAATAAAACTGAAAAAGAAGTAAATAAAACTGAAGAAGAAGTAAATAAAACTGAAGAAGAAGTAAATAAAACTGAAGAAGAAGTTAAAGTAAAAGAAAGCAAAGGCAAAGAAAAGAAAAATGAAACAAAAGAATTATTAGAAGAAGCTAATAATAAAATAAAAGAATTAGAAGAGGCACTTTTAAGAACAAAAGCTGATAATATAAATTATAGAAAAAGATTAGAAGATGAACAAGCAAGATTACTTAAATTTGCAAACGAAGGATTAGTTAAAGAAATCCTTCCAATCATCGATAATTTTGAAAGAGCAATTAAATTTGATGTTGAAAATGAAGATCCTGAATTGGCTAAATTATTAGAAGGATTTAAAATGGTATATTGCTCACTTATAGAAGTATTAAACAAATATTCAGTAAAAGAAATTGAAGTATTAAATAAACCTTATGATGCAGCTAATGCACAAGCTGTTATTCAAGAACCTAAAGATGGTGTTGAACCAGGAATCGTTATTGAAGTATTCCAAAAAGGTTATGAATTAAAAGGTAAAGTAATTAGACCAGCAATGGTTAAAGTAAGCGCATAAGAAAGGATATGATAGTATGGCAAAAACAATAGGTATAGATTTAGGTACAACTAATAGTTGTGTATGTGTTTATGAAGGTGGAGAAGCAAAAGTTATTGCTAATCCAGAAGGTGAAAGAACTACTCCATCAGTAGTTGCATTTAAAAACGGAGAAATTATTGTAGGTGGAGCTGCAAAGAGACAAACTGTAGTTAATCCTGATACAATAAGTTCTATTAAAAGATTAATGGGTACTAAAGAAAAAGTACATGCTAATGGAAAAGATTATACTCCAGAAGAAGTATCTGCAATGATTTTAGGTGATTTAAAGAAAACTGCAGAAGCATATTTAGGAGAAAAAGTTACTAAAGCAGTTATTACAGTTCCAGCATATTTTAATGATGCTCAACGTCAAGCAACTAAAAATGCAGGTAAAATAGCAGGATTAGAAGTTGAAAGAATTATTAATGAACCAACTGCTGCAGCACTTGCATATGGTCTTGATAAACAAGAAGAAAGTCAAAAAGTACTTGTTTACGATTTAGGTGGAGGTACATTCGACGTTTCAATTCTTGAATTAGGAGACGGTGTATTTGAAGTATTATCTACATCAGGAAATAACAAATTAGGTGGAGATGACTTCGATCATAAAGTTGTAGAATTCATTTTAAAAGAAATCGAAAAAGAACATAAAATTGATTTAAGTAATGATAAAATGGCAATGCAAAGAATTAAAGATGCTGCTGAAAAAGCTAAAAAAGATTTAAGTGGTGTAACAACTACTACAATTTCATTACCATTCTTAGCTCAATCAGCTGATGGAGTTGTAAACTTTGAAACTAATTTAACAAGAGCTAAATTTGAAGAATTAACTCATGATTTAGTAGAAGAAACTTTAACTCCTGTTAGAAAAGCATTAAAAGATGCAGGATTAACAGCTAGTGACTTAGATAAAGTATTATTAGTAGGTGGATCTACTCGTATTCCTAGAGTTCAAGAAGTAGTTAAAAAAGAACTTGGAAAAGAACCATCAAAAGGTGTTAACCCTGATGAAGTTGTTGCTATGGGAGCAGCTATTCAAGGTGGTGTATTAACAGGAGAAGTTAACGATATCGTTTTACTTGATGTTACACCATTATCATTAGGTATTGAAACATTAGGTGGAGTATGTACAGTATTAATTCCAAGAAATACAACTATTCCAACAAGTAAATCACAAGTATTCTCAACTGCAGCTGATAACCAACCAGCAGTAGATATTCATATCTTACAAGGTGAAAGATCAATGGCAGCTGACAATAAAACTTTAGGAAATTTCCAATTAACAGGAATTCCAGCAGCACCACGTGGTGTACCTCAAATCGAAGTTACATTTGATATTGATGCTAATGGTATTGTTAATGTTAAAGCTAAAGATTTAGGAACAGGAAAAGAACAAAAAATTACAATTACTGCTAATAACACATTATCTGAAGAAGAAATAGATAAAATGATGAAAGAAGCAGAAGCTAATAAAGAAGCAGATGAAAAGAGAAAAGAAGAAGCTGACGCAAGAAATGAAGCTGAACAATTAATCTTTATGACTGAAAAATCTATTAAAGATTTAGGTGATAAAGTATCTAATGAAGATAAAGAAAAAGCTGAAAATGGAATTAAAGAATTAAAAGAAGCATTAGAAAAAGGTAAAATTGAAGATATTAAAGCTAAAAAAGATGCTTTACAAGAAACTGCTATGGCATTAGGTGCTAAAGTTTATGAAGAAGCTGCAAAAGCTCAACAAGAACAAGAATCTAATGAAACTAAAGAAGATAAAAAAGACGACGTAATCGACGCTGAATTTGAAGAATAATAAAAAGGTTCTAGTAGTATTACTAGAACCTTATAATTTAAAATAAGGAGATACAACATATGGCAATACAAGAAAAGAAAAGAAGTGAAATCGAAGATATCTATAAATGGGATTTAACACCAATTTATAAAAATGAAGAAGAATTTCTAAAAGAATATGAAGAAATGAAAAAAGAAATTAAAAAAATAGAAGTATATAATAATCATTTATTAGATAATGCTGAAACTTTATATAAAGCATTAGAACTTGATTCTGATATTTCTAGAAAAATGGAAAAATTATATACTTATGCTCACTTAAATTATGATAGTGAAACAAATAATACTAGATATGATGTTAATCATCAAAAAATGGAAAATTTATATCAAAAATATTGTGAATTAAGTTCTTATTTTGTTCCACAATTATTAAAAGCTGATATTGAACTAATTAATAAATTTAAGGAAGAATGCCCTAAACTAGAAAGATTTAAAATGGAATTAGATGATATATTTAGATATAAAGATCATACTTTATCAGAAGTGGAAACAAAATTACTTTCTAAATATGGAAACATTTTAGGACAATCTAGTGAAATTTATAATAAATTAACAGATACTGATATGAAATTTGGAATTATTAAAGATAGTGAAGGTAATGAAGTAGAAATGACTGAAAGTAATTACTCAGTATATTTACAAGATAGAGATAGAAAAGTACGTAAAGACGCATTTGATTTGATGTATAAAACATACAAAAATTTTATAAATACAATTGCATGTACTTATAAAAATTTCTGTGAATTACAAAAGGTAGAAGCTGAGGTTAAAAATTTCAATTCTTCATTAGAAGAATCATTATTTCATGATAGTGTAGATGTAAGTATTTATGAAAACTTAATTAATTCTGTAAATGATGGATTAGATCCTTTATATAGATATTATAAAGTTAAAAAAGAAATATTAAATTTAGAAGAATTTCATTTATATGATAATTATGTAGACTTAATTGAATTAGAAGAAACTGATTATACATTTGAGCAAGCTAAAGAATTAGTAATTAAGGCACTTAGTGTTTTAGGTGATGATTATATTACAGATTTAAAAAAGGCATTTGATGAAAAATGGATTGACATATATCCTAATGTAAGTAAACGTGGTGGAGCTTATTCTGGTGGATGTTATGATACTAATCCATATGTTTTATTAAATTATCAAGGAAAACTTGATGATGTTTCAACACTTGCTCATGAATTAGGTCATTCAATGCATAGTTATTATTCAAAAAAAGCTAATTCGTATGAAGAGGCTGATTATAAAATATTTGTTGCAGAAGTAGCAAGTACAGTTAATGAACTATTATTATGTAAATATATTATTAATAATTCAAAAAATAGAGAAGAAAAATTAAATGTTTTAAATAGAATGTTAGATTTATTTAAAGGAACATTATATCGTCAAACAATGTTTGCCGAATTTGAAAAAAAAGCACATGAAATGTGTGAAAATGATGAAATATTAACAAGTGAAAATTTATGTAGTATGTATTACGACTTAAATAAAAAATACTTTGGTGATGATGTAGTAGTAGATGAACAAATTAAATATGAATGGGCAAGAATTCCTCATTTCTATTATAATTTTTATGTTTATAAATATGCTACAGGAATATCTGCCGCATGTTATATTGTAAATAATATCTTAAGTGGTGATAAATTAGCTTTAGAGAATTACAAAAAATTCTTATCTTTAGGTGGAAGTATGAAACCTGTTGATGAATTAAAAGTAGCTGGTGTAGATATGAATGATAAAGAAGTAGTTAATAGTGCCATCAAAATGTTTGACGAAACATTAGACGATTTTGTTAAAGTTTATAAAAAAATATAGGTGGTGAATTATGGATAAAAGAGATTATTATGACGTCTTGGGTGTAAGTAAAAATGCAACTGAACAAGAAATTAAAAGTGCATTTAGAAAATTAGCAAAAAAATATCATCCTGATGTATCAAAAGAACCTGATGCTGCAGAGAAATTTAAAGAAGCTCAAGAAGCATATTCTGTTTTGTCAGATGAACAAAAAAGAAAACAATATGATCAATTTGGTCATGCCGCATTTAGTCAAGGAGCAGGAGGATTCGGTGGATTCGATGCTAGTAGCTTTGATTTTTCAGATATATTTGATGACTTATTTGGCGGTGGATTTGGTGGATTTAGTGGATTTTCTGGTGGATCTTCTAGTAGACCTAGAAAAGGTAGAGATTCAGTTATTACAGTAAATCTTACTTTTGAAGAAGCCGTATTTGGTTGTACTAAAAGTGTAACTATAAATACAAGCGAAAAATGTAGTGAATGTAAAGGTGAAGGTGGACATAATATAAAAACATGTTCAACTTGCCATGGTAGTGGAAATGTAACACAAGAACAAAGAACACCATTTGGAACATTTATGACTAAAGGAACATGTCCAAAGTGTCAAGGAAAAGGTAAATCTTATGAGACAAGATGTTCAAAATGTAGTGGTACTGGAAAAGTAAATGTAACATCTAAGAAAGAAGTTAAAGTACCTGCTGGGGTTGATAGTGGAAATCAACTACGTATTAGTGGCGCTGGAGAACCTGGTATTAATGGTGGACCAAACGGGGATGTTTATATTGAATTTAATGTTAAAAAGCATCCAATATTTGAAAGAAATGGAAATGATATTTATTTAGAATTACCAATTACTGTTGCTGAAGCTGCTTTAGGATGTAAAAAAGAAGTTCCAACACTATATGGAACTGTAAAACTTTCTATTCCTGCTGGTAGTGAATCTGGTGATAAACATCGTATGAGACTTAAAGGTGTACAATCAGTTAATAGTTTTGGTAAAGGTGATATGTATGTCATAATTGATGTAGTAGTACCTAAAAAATTAACAAGAGAACAAAAAAAATTATTTGAACAATTAGCAAAAACTGATTTAGATTCAGATGATAGATTTGATGAAATAAAAAAATTTACAAATTAAAAAAGGCTAATGCCTTTTTTTTATGTTATAATTATAATAGGTGATAGTATGAAACGTGGGTTTACATTAGTAGAATTACTTGCTGTATTGATACTTCTTGGAGTAGTATCATTAATTGCAATACCATCGATTGGTAAAATATTAAATAGATCAAGAGAAAAAGCACGTGAATCTACTAAAAATGAATTAATAAAAGCTGCAAAAAATTATTATGCTGATAATATTAGGGAACTTCCAGATGATGGTTCACATAAGTGTTTATCAGTATCCGAAATAGAGGAAAGTGGATATATTTCGAATGATGATATTGTTGATCCAACAACTGAAGAAAAATTAACTGGATATGTTAAAATATATTTTGATAATACATATAATCAATATACATATGAATATGTTAAATCTTGCGAATAATATAGAATAATGGTGATTTTATGAAGAAAGGTTTTACGTTAGTAGAATTACTTGCTGTAATGATACTTCTTGGTATTATTTCATTAATTGCTATACCATCAATTGGTAAAATGTTAATTAGATCAAGAGAAAATGCATATGAATCTACTAAAAATGAATTGATAAAAGCTGCAAAAAAATATGCTGCAGAGCATACAGGTGAATTACCAGTTCGAGAATGGAATTCAGTAGAAAAATGTTTAAGCATAAATGATATAGTTAAAAATGGATATATTAATGAAGACGAAGTAATTGATCCTAGAACTGAAGAAACAATGATAGGATTTATAAAAATTACATATGATGCATCATATAAACAATATATTTATGAATATAAAGAAGAATGTAATATACTTGATTTATCTAGTGAAAATGTAATTTTCAATACATCAAATGTAGCACAAACTTATGTTGTACCTAAAACAGGAAAATATAAAATAGAATTATGGGGTGCTCGTGGTGGTGCTACTTCTAAAAATAGTACATATGCTGGATATGGTGGATATACTTCTGGTATTATTGAATTAAAAGCTAATACTAAATTATATTTTTATGTAGGATCTACTACTGATTCTAAAAGTCCAGGATTTAATGGTGGTGGATCAGGTTGTATTAGTAACAATGTACAAGGATTAGGTGGCGGAGGTGCTACTGATGTAAGACTTATAAGTGGTGCTTGGAATAATGAAAATGGTTTAAGAAGTCGTATTATGGTTGCCGGTGGAGGTGGTGGTACAAATTTATGGTATAGTACTGCTCCACTTTCTGGTGGTGGAATTGTTGAATATTTAAGAGGAGGTTTTGGTGGAGGACTAAATGGAGGTCCTGGTTATCGATATGATGGATCTAGTTTAGTAGGTGATTTTGCAGGTGGTACACAAACAACCGGTTTTGCATTTGGAAAAGGTGGTAATGCTATTGCTCCAACAAGTTTAGCTGGATGGGGTGCTGAAGGCCGTGGAGGCGGCGGTGGAGGATACTATGGTGGTATTGCTCAAACTGCAGATGGTTCTTTCAGTAATGCTGCTGGTGGTGGTGGCTCTTCATATATTTCGGGTCACACAGGTTGTGTTGCCGTTTCATCTGAAACTTCTTCAACACCTAAATCAGGATGTACTAATGGTACTACAAATAATGATTGTTCAATTCATTATTCAGGTAAATTCTTTACTAGTACAATTATAAAAAATGGTAGTGAAGTAATGCCTGATTCAAATGGAGGAACTATGACAGGTAATAGTGGTGATGGAAAAGCAAAAATTTCATATATAGGAGAATAAAAAATGGACTAGTTTTCTAGTCCTTTTTCTATACATAATATTATTTTTTCTTTTAATTCATCATTACTATTTTTCCATAGTATTTCAAAAAATACTCCAAGTCCTGGTAATACAACTTCGTCACTATCATTAATTGAATCATTAATAGAATCAATTATATCTTTTTTTGAACATCCATTAAAATTATTAATTATACTTTTTCTAATATCTGCATTCATTTAATCACCTTTAATATAATGTTCATTTTTTTTATATTTATACCATATAAAAATTAGATTCTTGATATGTTGGATTCATATTATTACCACTAATCATTCCTTCTAATCTTGCGACTCTTTTTTCAAGATTCATGATTTGTTCATTCATTTTACTAATTGTATTCATATCACTATTATAAATAGGCATTCCAGGGTTCATTGGAGGCATTTGATACATAGGCATTGATGGATAATTACAATTTCTTTCTTTTTTCAAAATAACCACTCTCTTTTCTAATTAAATTATATGCTTTTCTTTATTTTTGGTGCTTTATATGTTAAAATTATATATGGACTATTTCGGGAGGTATTTATGAGATTAAGAAATGTTAGTGGTGCTAAAGAAAAGATTGAAGCATCAAAATATATTGTTTTAGAGCCAAAAGAAAATAAAGGAAAATGGAAAAAAGTATTTGGTAATGATAATCCAATTCATATTGAAATTGGGATGGGGAAAGGTAAATTTATTTTTGAACATGCTTTAAGAGATAGAGATATAAACTTTATTGGAATTGAAAAATTTGATAGTGTAATGGTAAGAGCTATAGAAAAATTAGAAGATATAGAACTTGATAATTTAAAATTAATACGTACTGATGCATTAAAAATAGATGAAATATTTGATAAAGAAATTGATACCATATATTTAAATTTTTCGGATCCATGGCCTAAAAATAGACATGAAGATAGAAGATTATCTAGTGAAATTTTTTTAAAAAAATATGATAATGTATTTAAAAGTGCAAAAAGTATCATAATGAAAACAGATAATAGAAAATTATTTGAATTCTCTTTAATTTCTTTTGTTAATCATGGATATAAAATAGAAGAAATTTCTTTAGACTTACATAACGATGATTATAAAGATAATATTGAAACAGAATATGAAACTAAATTTTCTAATTTAGGTCAAAACATTTATATGGTTAAAGTTTCTAAAATGTAAATTGACATGTAAAAATAGAAAATACTATATAAATAAATATTTTTTTGATATAATTTAAGTATAGAAGGTGTGATATGAAAAAACTAATAATAATGTTGTTATCAGTATTCCTTCTTACAGGGTGTACAGCCGTTAGAATTAATACTGATAAAATTGATACAATTATTAATGTCGTACTATCAAAAGATAATACTTTATATAACACCATTGGAAAAGGATATAAATATTATAAGCCACGTGGAGTTACATATATAGATACTAATGAATTTAATGAAAAATTATATTCAAATGGAAACTATTATTATTTATATGTAGACATTAATAGTTATTATTATAAAAAAGAATTTGAATATAAAGAAAATAATGAATCCTTTTATTCAAAATATATTGATATTAATGATAAATATGGATATCTTGAAATTAATGAATATAAAGGTAAATACTTAATTGAATTTATGTATAATTATGCTAAAATTGAAGCTGTTGTAAATAAGGAAAATATAAATGAGGTAGTATTAAATGCTAGTTACATTTTATCAACAATAAAATATAATAGTAACGTAATCAAAATTATGTTAAATGAAGATTACTTTACAAATAAAGAGGAAAGATATGATATTTTTACTCCAAAGATTGAAAAACCAAGTAATGTAATAACTTTTGAAAAAGAATGAGGGTGAAAAAATGGGCTTTTTAGACAAAGTAAAAAATATGTTTATCGAGGAAGTAGAAGAAGATGAACCAATAAAAAAAGAAGTGATACAAGTTAAAATACCAACCCCTGTTGAAGAACATGAAGAAGAAAAAGAATTAGAACAAGAAGTAGAAGTAGAACCAAAGAAAGAAGAGAAAAAACCTTTACCAACTTTCTTTGATGATAGTGATTTTGCAGATTTAGAAGTAGAAAAAAAAGAAGAAGAACCAAAGATGAATACATCTGAAACTGGATATGTAAGAAAAGAACCTGTACCAATTGTTAAACCAACAATTACGGGATATAATGGAAGAAGAGAAGAAACTAAAAAAGTATTTACTCCTACTCCTATAATTTCACCTGTTTATGGTGTCTTAGATAAAAATTATAAAAAAGATGAAATAACTTCTAAAAAGAAAAATTCTACAGTTACCACTTTACATAGTGAATTGAATCCTGTAAATATTGATGATATTAGAAATAAGGCTTTCGGAACGTTAGAAGATGAAATAGATACTAATTTAATTAGTAAAGAGGATTTAATGTTTACAAGTAAAAAAGTTGAAGAGCCTAAGGTGGAAGAGAAAGTACAAGCTCCGATTGATATTTTTGCTGAGTTAGAAAATGCTTCATTAGAAGAAGAACCTGTTTTAGAATCAGATGACGATAATTATGATGCTTTTGATAGATTATTTAATAGTTATGATTTTTCGAAAACACCAGAACCTAAAGTTGAGGATACATTAAATAAGGATTATGATGAATTAGAAAAAGATATTAATGTAGATGAAAAATATAATAGTTCTAATTTATTTAATTTAATAGATGAAATGTATGAAAAAAAGGATGGTGAATAAATGGAAGCATTAAATGAAGTATTTCCTGTAATATTATATGGATTATTGATTATACTTGTAGTAGTTTTAATAATTTTAGTTGTTAAATTAATTAAAACTATTTCAAAAGTAGATCTTGTTGTTGATGATGTTAATTTAAAAGTTAAAAAGCTTGATGGTGTTTTTAATATTGTTGATAATACTGCAGATGCTATTAGCAATTTTAGCGATAAATTTGCTAATATATTAGCCGGGAGTATTAATGCAGTATTTAATAAAAAAAGGAAAGGTGACGATAACGATGAGTAAACAAAAAAAAGGTGGATTAGGCAAATTTATTGCAGGTCTTGGACTTGGTGCTTTAGCTGGTGTATTATTTGCTCCTAAAGCAGGAAGTGAAACTAGAAAAGAATTAAAAGCTAAATTAGATGAATTATTAGAAAAATTAAAAGATGTAGATAAAAAAGAAGTAAAAGAATATGTTGAAGCTAAAATATTTGAAATTAAAGAAGCTTTAGATGATTTAGATAAAGAAAAAGTATTAAAAATTGCTAAAAAGAAAGCAAGTGAAATTCAAGATTTAGCAGACGAATTAGTTGACTATGCCATTGAAAAAGGTACTCCAATTTTAGAAAAAGCTGCAGCTGACGTAAGAGCAAAAGCTGTTGAAGTTACTAAAGAAGTACTTGAAAAATTAGAAGAGAAATAACAAGTATTATTAGCACATACATAATTTTATGTATGTGCTTTTTATCAATTGTAATATTTAGAATATTATAGTATAATTAGTATTGATTGAGGTGGATATATGAATTTTATTAAAAAAAATTCTATCGAATTTATTTCACTAGTAGTATTTTTAGTTTTACTAATTGGTGGAGGATTATTTTTCTTATCAATGTGGAATCAAGGAACAGGAACAAAATATGGTTCTAGATTAGAAGGAATTAATAAAATTAAAATAAGTGAAAGTGATTTAAATAAAATAGAAAAAAAAATAAAAGAAAATGAAAATGTAAACAAAGTATCTTCAAATATTAAAGGTCGTATTATTAATTTTGTAATAACATTTAATACTGGATTTGATATTAATGCGGCAAAAAGTCATGCTAATGTAATATTAGATGATAACTTTTCAAAAGATGAATTAGAATTTTATGATATACAAGTTTTTTTACTAGAAAAAGATAGTGCTGAAGGTACTAAATTTCCTGTAATAGGTTATAAAAGAAAATCTGGAAATGAATTTGTATGGTCAAATAATAAGTAAAAGGGTGAGTGTATGAAGAAAAAAAATATAATCATAACTATAATTGTTATTGCCATTACAGTTGTTTGTGGAATTTTGTTATATGTTTTTAATGCTGAAGATAAAGAGTCAACATTAACATTAAGTGAAAAAACATGGATTGAAAATAACAAAAATAATATAATTGATCTTGGAGTAATAAATAATATAGCAATATTGAATTACTCAGGAAAAGGGTTGTTTTTTGATTTTATAGAAGCAATGGAAGAAGATACAGGTCTAGATTTTAATAAAATTTCTTATGAAATTGATGAAAAAAATACGAATGATTATTCATTTAAAAAAGTAGATAATATAGGTAAAAATGAAATTTTAATATATAGTGATAATTATGTATTAATTGGAAATAAAAATAATAAATTTAATAATTTAGATGATATTAAAGAAGGAACTGTCGGTGTTCTTGAAGATAATTTAAGTGATACAAATAAATACTTAAATAATGATAATCTATTATATAAATCTTATAAAGATGTTGATTCATTAATAGAAGATTTTACTAGTGAAGATACAAAATTAACATATATAATTCTTCCAAAATTATTATTTATTAGTAATTTAGAAGATAAAGAGGATGGATTATATATCAATTATAATATAACTGAAATGAAAGATAATTATGTATTAAAATTAGGTGATGAAAAAATTCTTAATAACATAATTAAAAAATACTATAAAAAATGGAGTAGTGAAAAGTTTAACGATGAATTTGCTACACATTTTACAAATATGTATTTTACAATTCATAAAGTAGATGAAAAAGATAAAGTAAGATTTAGAAGTAAAAGATATGTTTATGGATTTGTTGAAAATGCTCCATATGATATTGAAATTAACAATAAATTATTAGGTATTAATAGCGAAATTATTAAGAAATTCTCTGAATTATCCAATGTAGAGATTTCATATCAAGGATATTCAAATACAAAAAAATTATTTAAAGCATTTAATGAAAATAAGGTGGATTTCTACTTCAATTCATATAGTAATCAAAAATTTAATACAGATGTTTATAAAACTGTTTCAACATTTGATGAACAAATAGTCATTTTATCAAAAATTAGTAATAATGTTGTAATTAATTCAGTTAAGTCTTTAAGAAATTATAAAGTATCTGTTATTGAAAATTCTAAGATTCATGATGAATTATTAGACCAAGGTATAAAAGTAGAAACATATAAAAATATCAATTCATTGTTAAATTCGTTAAATAATGATAGTATTGTTGCTGTTGATAAAGTGACATATGATTTTTATAAAAATCAAGAATTTTCATCATTTAATACTGATTTAGTATATAACTTAAATGATGATTATGAATATATTGTAAGAGATATTAAAAATAATGAGGTTTTTGAAGAATTCTTTAATTATTATTTAAGTTTTGTCAATGAAGCAATGTATACAAATGAAGGATATTATAAAGTTGTATCTAATACATCAAATACTAATATTTTAAAAGCTATTGTTATTTCAATTATTGCATTATTAATTATTTTAGTAATTTTAATATTAGGAAGTAAATTTAGACCTAATAAGCCTAAGAAAAGAAAAATTAATATGAAAAAAGAAGATAAACTAAAATATATTGATATGCTAACTTCATTAAAAAATAGAAATTATTTAAATGAAAGAATAGAAATTTGGGATGAATCAGAAGTTTATCCACAAAGTATTATTATTGTAGATTTAAATAATATAGCATATATTAACGATAATTATGGACATCAAGAAGGAGATAATGTAATTAAACAAGCTGCTAGCATTTTAATCACAAATCAAATCCCAAATAGTGATATTATTAGAACTAATGGTAACGAATTCTTAATTTACTTAGTAGAGTATGATGAAAAGAAAGTAGTATCATATATCAAAAAATTAAATAAAGAATTTAAAGAATTATCTCATGGATTTGGTGCTGCTATTGGTTATAGTATGATAACTGATGGAATTAAAACAATAGATGATGCAGTTAATGAAGCAACATTAGATATGAGAAATAATAAAGAAGAATTAAATAATTAATGAAAAATATAAAAAAATATATAAAAAGATTATATAAAGTGATAAGAAAAAATGAAATGCGCATACTTCCTGGTCAAATTGCGTATTTCATTGTCTTATCAATTATACCATTAGTTTCTCTAATAGGATATATAGCATCATTATTTAGTATTGATGTAGAATATGTTGTAGATGCTATAAATGGGTCATTACCAAAACAAATAATAGAGATTATTTTACCTGCTTTTAGTAATCCTAGTTTACTTACAGGTATTTCATTTATAATAGTTTTCTTTATTGCTAGTAATGGGACTAGTTCAATAATTGTTGCTTCTAATATTTTATTCAAATTAGAAGATACAGGGTATATTAGAAGAAGAATTAAAGCTTTTTTAATGCTTTTGATTCTTGTAACATTATTCTTATTTATGCTTATCGTTCTAGCATTTGGTGATAATCTGATTAAAATTGTATTTAAACTTATATTTACGAGTTCTGTTCCTAAAGCTGTTTATGAAATGTTTTTATTTGCAAAATGGCTAGTAGGTTTATTAATTGTATTTATACTTGTAAAAATGATTTTTACAATAGCACCAGATTCACCAATTCCTAGTAAAAATATGAATAAAGGAGCTTTGTTTACTACTTTATCATGGTTACTTATTACAAGTATTTATTCTATATATGTAACAAATTTTGCAGATTATAGTTTATTCTATGGTAGTTTAGCAAACATTGTAATTCTTATGATTTGGATTTATATCTTATCATATACTCTTGTTATTGGAATAGCTATAAATAGCGATGATTATTTAGAAGACAAAAAAGAAATAGAAGTGCAATAAAACATTTCTATTTTTTTGTAATTATGTTATAATTTATAATAGGTGATACTAATGAATAAAACAAAGATAATAGCAACAGTAGGACCAGTAAGTAATAGTACTGAAAAACTTGAACAATTAATAAAAAATGGGGTAGATGTTTTTAGAATTAATCTTAGCTATGCAACTAAAGAGTTTTGTTTAGATATAAAAGAAAAATTAGATTATTTAAATCAAAAACTTAATACTAATATAGCTTTAATGTTTGATACATGTGGACCAGAAGTTAGAGTTGGTAGAATTCATGAAAAAGAAGCAGAATTGATTACTGATACTAAAATACGAATATATACAGATGATGTTTTAGGAGATCAAACAAAATTTTCATTAGACTATAAAAGATTAATTAAAGACGTAAATTATGATACTATTATTAAACTTTCAAATGGTAAAGTAGAGTTACAAGTTCTTGATAAAGGAAATGATTATTTATTATGTTTAGTAATAAAAGGTGGTATAGTAAGAGAAAATTCAATTGCTAATATATTAGATGTTGATTTAGATTTACCTTTTATATCAGAAAAAGATAAAGATTTTATTAAATTTGCGGATGAATTAAATATAGATTTTTTATGTTTATCTGCGGTAGAATCACATGAACATATACTTGAAGCAAACGATTTATTGATTGATTTGGGTAATAATCATATGAGTATTATTGCAAAAATACAAAATGAACAAGCTATTACTAATATTGACGAAATAATTAATGCTAGCGATGGAGTTTTGATTTCTCGTGGCGATTTAGGAATAGAAGTTCCTATGGAAAGAATTCCTGGTATTCAAAAAACTATAGTTAGTAAGTGTCAGGATAAAGGTAAAATTAGCATTGTTGCAACAGAAATGATGGCATCAATGGAAAATAATTTAGTACCTACACGTGCTGAAGTTAGTGATGTTGCTAATGCAGTTTTAGATGGTACTGATGCTGTAATGTTATCCGGTGAAACAACAATAGGAAAATACCCTGTTGAAACTGTAATTGCTATGGAAAAAATATTAGAATCAGCTGAACATGATATTGAATATATAGAATTTATAGATAAAGCATTAAAAACTGAAAATAAAGATATAACTGGACTTATTGCACATAGTGTAACTGATGCTGCATTATATTTAAAATGTAAAGCTATATTTACACCTACAATGAGTGGATATACTGCTAGAAAAATTAGTAGATTTCGTCCATATTGTCCAATCATTGCTGCAAGCCCTGATATTGAGACTGTTAAATCTTTACAATTATATTTTGGTGTTTATCCTATATTAATTAATGAACCTAAAACAATTGATAGAGTGATTGAACTATCAAAGAAACATATAAAAGATAAAATAGATATAAATCCAAAAGATAAGTATATTATTACTGGCGGGTATCCATTTAAAGAAGTGAAATATACTAATTTTATGAAAATAGAAGAGATGTAGTAAAAGGGGTGAATAAATGTATAATTTAGGAGATCAATTTAAAAGAAAACAAGAATGCGGAAAAGCAAATGAAAAGTGTATTTATAAAGGAAATAAATATAGAATTACTGTATTATCTGAAAGATTAATAAGATTAGAATACAGTGAAAATGGACAATTTCTAGATGCTCCTACAGAATTAGTATGGAATAGAGTATTTGAAGAACCTAAATTTGCAGCAAAAGAAGATGGACAATATCTTGAAATTAAAACACCATATTTAACTTTATCTTATACTAAGGAAAAACCATTTAATAGTGGTGCTATGAATCCGACGGCTAATTTAAAAATTTCAGTTAATAATTCGGACAAATTTTGGCATTTCGGACATCCAGAAGTTAGAAACTTTCAAAGTCCACTAGATTTTCTTAGTGTAGGAAAAAATAAAGGACGTACACAAAAGAGTTTATTTTCTATTGATGGATTTTGTAGTATAGATGATTCTAAATCAAAAATATTTTTAGAATCAGGTGAACTAGTTCCTAGAGAATTTAATCAAATAGATACATATGTATTTATATATTTAAATGATTTTGATAAGTGTTTGAAGGATTATTTTACACTTACTGGAAAACCGGCACTTATACCACGTTATGCATTAGGTAATTGGTGGTGTAAAAATGAAAAGTATAATGAAGAACACATTAAAAAACTAGTTGGTGCTTTTGAGCATAATGAAATACCTTTATCAATATTACTTCTTGATAAAGATTGGCATAAAAGAAAAGATTTAGGGAACAATAAATTTTCTAAAACGGGTTTCTCATTTGATAGATCATTATTTAAAGATCCAGTAGAGTTAATTAATTTTCTTCATTCAAAGGGTATAAGATTAGGTCTTAATATAAATCCGGGAGAAGGTATATATAATATAGATGATTTCTATGAAAAAGCGACACAATATTTAACTCCTGATTCTAATGGTGTAATTCCATTTAATGTATTTGACCCAAAATTTGTAGATGTTTATATCAAATTATTTATTCATCCACTTGATACAATCGGAACAGACTTTTATTGGGTAGATTATTATGATAAAGATAAAACAGAAGATTTATTCTTACTTAAACATTATCAATTTTATGATATGATGAGGGACTACAAGAGAAGACCTATGATTCTAGGATATAATTCTGGAATTGCTGCTCATAGATACCCTGTATTATATTCAGGAAGAACTGTTGTAAGTTGGGATACATTAAGAGCAATTCCACTACATAATGCACATGCATCTAATATTGGTGTTAGTTGGTGGAGTCATGATATTGGTGGTTTTTATAAGGGTATAGAGGATAATGAATTATATTCTAGATTTGTACAATTAGGTGTTTTCTCGCCAATTATGAAATTTGGTTCTGATAGAGGTAAATATTATAAACGTGAACCTTGGAGATGGAATATTAAAACTTATATGATTGTACAAAGATATCTACAATATAGACACAAGTTAATCCCATATCTATATTCTGAAGCTTATAAGTATCATATGGAAGGTGTTCCAATTGTCCAACCAATTTATTATAAATTTCCTGAATTATATGATGATCCATTATATAAAAATGAATATTATTTTGGTGGTGAATTGTTTGTTTCACCAATTATCAAACCGAAAGATTATGTCATGAATCGTTCTATACATAAATTCTATATTCCAGAGGGAATATGGTATGATATAACTACAGGTAAAAAATTCCATGGTGGTAAAGGATATGTATCATTCTTTAGAGATGAAGATTATCCAGTATTTGCAAGAAGTGGTGCTATCATTCCTTTAAGTAATAATAAAGTAATAAATGATACTACTCCTCCAAAAGATTTAGGAATTGAAATATTCCCTGGTCGTAGTAATTCATATAAACTTTATGAAGATGATGGTCTAAGTGACTTATATAGAAAAGGTTTCTATCTTCTTACAACAATCGATTATAATTATTTACCAAATAATTATACAGTTATAATTAAAGCTGTAGAAGGTAAATCTGGTATTGTCCCTGAGAAACGTAATTATCAAATTAGATTTAGAAATACAAAAAGAACTGATGATGTAAAAGCAATATTTAATAATGCTGAAGTTCCTTGTAGAACTAGAGTTGATGAACTAGACTTTATCGTTGAAATTGATGATATACCATCAATTGGAAGCTTGACAGTTACTTGTAAAGGTGATAATATTGAAATTGATGCTGTACGTTTAATTAATGAAGACATTCAAAATATTTTAGGTGATCTTCAAATTAGTACAGAGCTAAAATTTAAAATTGATGCTATACTATTTAGTGAAGCATCAATTGCTAAAAAACGTATTGATATTCGAAAACTTAAGAATGCTGGACTTGAAAGAAAATATATCATGCTATTCTTAAAACTTTTAGAATTGATAGAAGAAATTTAATTCCAGTATTTGCTGGAATTTTCTTTTATAATGAAGGAGGTATAATATGAAAAGAACAATTATTCTTGCTAGTAGCAACAAGGGAAAAATCAAAGAAATAAAAGAAATATTTAAAGATTATGAAGTTTTATCTTTAAAAGAGGCAGAAGCTCGTTTAGGTAAAAAACTTGAAGTTGTAGAAAATCAACCAACATTTAAAGAAAATGCTTTAGAAAAAACAAGATGTTTATATAATTTAGTTGGTGAAGATTATATATGCATTGGAGATGATTCAGGAATATCAATAGATGCTATTGGTGGATTTCCTGGTGTTCATACAGCTCGTTGGATGGATGCTGATGATCATGTTAAAAATTTACATTTACTAGAAAAAATGAAAGATAAAGAGGATAGAACATGCCATTATACAACTGTAATAGCATTAGTTAAAAAAGATTTTGAAAAGACATTTGAATATACTTTAGATGGTAATTTAACATATGAAGTAAGAGGTGATAATGGCTTTGGATTTGATGAAATATTTGAACTAGATAATGGAAAAACTTTAGCAGAAATTTCTACAGAAGAAAAGTTTTTAATTAGTCCTAGAAAAAAAGCATTAGAAAAAATTGAAGAATATATTACAAACGTAAATTTATAATTTTTTCTTGCAATTTATAGAATTTTATAATATAATCTATTTAATGAGTTTGGAAAGGCTATGAAAAAGAGTAGTAATAATACATTAATTATTTAGAGAAAATGTGGTTGGTGAAAACATTTAATTAAATATTATGAACTTACTTTGGAGTCGTATATATGATAAGTATATACCGCAGTGATGCGTTAAAATTATTGAGAGCATAAAGTATTATGAAATAAGGTGGTACCGCGATAAATCGTCCTTATAACATAATACTTTTTTATGTATTAGGAGGTATATTATGAAAGAAATATTGTATGGTCTTATAGTAAGTATATTTATGTATTTTACATATTACTTAGTAATTATAAAAAAACCAATTAGACTTAAAAGATATATTAATAATAGTCGTGAAACTAAAATGATTAAAGATAGATATAAACTTAATTATGATAAATTAAATCATAAGATGGTTGCAAATTATTTTGCACTTGCTAATTCACTTATGATTGGTGTAGCATTTTTTGTAGTTTCATTTGTAAAAAATTATGTATTAAAACTCTTGGTTGCTTTTGTAACTTTATCTTTCCTAACTATATTTTTATATTTACAAATAGGAAAAATACTTAAAAAGAAAGAAGGAATATCATGTACAATCACGAAGAAATAGAAAAAAAATGGCGTGAATATTGGGAGAAAAATGAAACATTTAAAACAGACGTATGGGATTTTTCAAAACCAAAATACTATGCACTAGATATGTTTCCTTATCCATCAGGTGTAGGACTACACGCAGGACATCCTGAAGGATATACAGCAACTGATATAGTATCAAGAATGAAAAGAATGCAAGGATATAATGTTTTACATCCTATTGGATTTGATTCTTTTGGTCTTCCTGCTGAACAATTTGCAATTAAAACAGGTAAACATCCTAGTGGATTTACTGAGGCTAATATGGAAACATTTAGAATTCAACTTAAAAATCTTGGACTTTCATATGATTGGGATAGAGAAGTTTCTACACATGATCCTAATTATTACAAATGGACACAATGGATATTTATTCAATTATATAAAGATGGTTTAGCAAAATATATTGACATGCCTGTTAATTGGTGTGAAGAATTAGGTACAGTATTAGCTAATGATGAAGTAATTGATGGTAAAAGTGAACGTGGAGGATATCCAGTTGTTAGAAAGAATATGAAACAATGGGTAATTGATATACCTAAATATGCTGAAAAATTAATTGATGGTCTTGATACTCTTGATTGGCCAGAATCAACTAAAGAAATGCAAAAAAATTGGATTGGTAAAAGTATTGGTGCTCATGTAAATTTTAAAGTTAAAGATAGTAATCGTGAATTTACAGTATTTACTACACGTCCAGATACATTATTTGGAGCTACTTATTGTGTTCTTTCACCAGAACATGAATTAGTAGATGAAATTACTACTGATGATAAAAAAGAAGCTGTTTCTACCTACAAAAAAGAAGCTGCTAAAAAATCTGAAATGGAAAGAACAGAATTAAATAAAGATAAAACTGGTGTGTTTACAGGAGCATATGCTATTAATCCTGTAAATGGAAAAGAAATTCCAATTTGGATTTCTGATTATGTTCTTGCAACATATGGAACAGGGGCTATTATGGCAGTTCCTGCTCATGATCAAAGAGATTATGATTTCGCTAAAGAATTTGGACTTGAAATAATTCCTGTAATTGAACAAGTAACAGGAGAAATTAGAGAAAATGAAAGTCATAAAGATTCAATTGTTGCTGTTATATATGATGAAAAGAATGATAAGTACTTAACAATTAATTGGCATGAACTTGGTGGTAGATTATTTGTTGGTGGAACTAGACATGAAAATGAATCAGCACTTGATTGTGCTAAAAGAGAAATCATGGAAGAAACAGGATATAATGATATCGAACTTGTAAATGAATGTTTCCCAATCAATCATCATTATTACGCATATAATAAAAATAAGGCATTTTCAATTACTGCAAATGGATTATTATTTAAACTAAATAGTGATAGAAAAGTTGATACTAATTTAGATGATGATGAAAAATTTACTGTTGAATGGGTAGATAGAAAAACTATTGAAGAAGAAGTTAAAGATGAATTACATATAACAGTATTTAACAATACATTAAATCCTTGTGCTTACGCAGGTGAAGGTATTCATGTTAATTCTGATTTTATTAATGGATTAAATAAACAAGATGCTATTGATAAAATGATTGAATGGCTTGAAGAAAATAAAGTTGGTACTAAAAAAGTTAATTATAGATTAAGAGAATGGATTTTTGCTCGTCAAAGATATTGGGGTGAACCTGTTCCTATAGTTCATTATGAAGATGGAACTAATGAAGCTCTAGATGATAAAGACCTTCCATTAGTGCTTCCAGAACTTAAAGATTATCAAGGTAAAAATGGAAAAGCACCACTTGAAAATGATCAAGACTGGGTAAATATTATTTATAAAGGTAAAAAGGCTAAAAGAGAAACATCTACTATGCCTGGTAGTGCTGGATCAAGTTGGTATTATTTAAGATATATAGATCCACATAACAATAATGAAATCGCAAATAAGGAATTACTAAAACACTGGATGCCAGTAGATTTATATGTTGGTGGTCCTGAACATGCTGTTGGACACTTATTATATTCAAGAATGTGGGGTAATTATCTATATGATAAAGGAATATCTCCTGTTAAAGAACCATTTAAAAAACTTGTACATCAAGGTATGATTCTAGGTTCTAATGGTCTAAAAATGGGTAAAAGACATCCTAAATATTGTATAAATCCTAATGATATTGCTAAAAAATATGGTGCTGATACATTAAGACTTTATGAAATGTTTATGGGGCCACTTGAAGCTGATAAACCATGGAGTGATACAGGTGTTGAAGGAGCTCGTAGATGGTTAGATAGAGTATATAGATTATATACTGAAGAAAATAAAATTAAGGATGAAGAAAATAAAAATCTTGAAAAAATATTCCATCAAACTGTTAAAAAAGTAACAGAAGATTATGAAACATTAAATTTTAATACTGCAATTAGTCAAATGATGATATTTATAAATGCTGTTTATAAAGAAGATGTTTTCCCAAGAAAATATGCTATGGATTTTATTAAATTATTAAATCCAATAGCACCTCATATGACAGAAGAAATATGGTCTTTAATGGGACATGATAATACTATTGCTTATGAAGAATGGCCAAAATATGATATTGAAAAGACAAAAGAAGATACATTCTTTATGGTTGTTCAAGTTAATGGTAAAGTTAGAGGTAAAATTGAAGTAGCTACAGATACATCTAAAGAAGAAATGGAAAAACTAGCATATGAAATAGAAAATGTAAAAGTTCATATAGAAGGACATGATGTAGTAAAAACAATTGTTGTTCCAAAGAAACTTGTTAATATTGTTATTAAATAAGGACTTTCTTAAAGTCCTTTTTAATTTGTCAAAAATTACACAAAGTGGTATAATACATGAAATCAATGGGGGTGGATATTATGAATAATTTAGATGTAGTTAAATATGCTATTGCCTCGACATCAAAATATGATTATTCATTAAAACAAATAAACAAAAAGTATATTCAATTAATAGAACGTTATAATGAAGTAATATATAAATTATGTAATGAAGAATGTGAGGAATTAGAAAATAAATACAATTCTAAACCTGAAATATTTTATTGTTTTAAAGATAATATATTATATGTTGAAGCAAAAATATCATATGGTAGTTATTCGTATAAATGTAATGGATCTCAAATTCAAATGGTTAATTATGGTTTAGAAGAAGCAAAACCATTAAAAAATACATTACATATCTATAATGAAATGAAAAATAAAAATAGTTTTACAAGCAAATTTAATAATATTAAGATTGGTGATACTAATCTATTATTAAATTCAAGAAATACATTCATGTATAAAATAACAGAAGATAGTATTACTAATAATGATATACCTTTATTTGTAACTAATAGTAATCAAGTATTAAACACAGATAAAGTAAATAATATTAAATTTCGTTCTGAACAATTACCTATTGATATTAATGAAGAAAAAAATATTTTTAAAAAAATATTCAAATAAATACAAGATTTTCTTGTATTTTTTTTTAATATTATGGTGTATAATAAAAAAACGGAGTGATCATAATGAAAGAAAAAGATTTAAAAGAATTAAAAAGAGCATATATAACAACATATTTATATGAATATACATTAAAAGATGTAGAAAAAGCATATAGAAAATTAATTAATAAACAAAATGAAATTATATATAAATTAGGTAATTTAGATAGAGAAGAACTTATATATAAATATTCAAAAGAACTATATATTGATGATGTTTATGTATATAATAATTATTTAGTAAACTATATTTTTAAAGACAATATATTATATGTTGAAGCCAAAACATTATTCGGTAAATTTACATATAAATTTGATGGGAATAAAATTGAAATGATGTATTCTACATTAGAAAATGCAAAACCATTAAGAAATACATTATTAATATATGAAGCATTTAAAACGAAATCAGACTTAGCTAAAAACTTAGATAATTTAGAAATTGAAAATACTAATTTAAAACTTAATGCAAGAACTACATCATTATATACATTTGACGAAAATACCAGATACTGTAATGATATTCCACTATATATATCAAATAATGACGAAATAATTAATAAAGTAAATAAAGAGATTCAACCTGAAAAAATTAAATTTACAAGTGAACAATTACCTGATAGTATTATAAATAAAATAGAGAATAAAAATATATTTAAAAAAATTTTTAAATAAAGTACTTTTATAACATACTTTATTTTTTTTTATGATATAATTACTATGGAAAATACAGGAGGGAAAATTATGTACGACGTAATAATAGTTGGTGCAGGTCCTGCAGGGCTTTTTGCAGCATATGAATTAATAGATAAAAATAAGGATTTGAAAGTCTTAATACTTGATAAGGGAAAATTTGCTAAAAATAGGGTATGCCCTATGAAAAAGACTGGTAAGTGTGTAAACTGTAATCCATGTGCAATCTTATCAGGATATGGAGGAGCAGGAACTTTCTCTGATGGAAAATTAAATTTTATACCTAAATTAGGTAAGTCAGATTTATTTAAATATATGAGTATATCTGAAGCAAATCAAATAATTGATGATACCGAAGTTATATTTAATAAGTTTGGGATGGATGCTGATGTATATCCAAGCAATATGGATGAGGCAAAAAAAATAGAAGAACAAATTGCAAGAGTTGGTGCTAATCTTCTAATAATTAAACAAAAACATTTAGGTAGTGATAAATTACCTGAATATATTCAAAACTTTACTGATTATTTAAGTAATCACAATGTTGATATTCTTGAAGGATGCGATGTTGTTGATATTAATGATTTAAAAGGAACATACGAAGTTAAATATATTAAGGGTAGTAAAACGGAAAAATTACATAGTAAATATGTTATTGTAGCACCTGGTAGAACAGGAGCTAAATGGGTTCAAGAACTTGCAGATAAGTATGAAATACCTTATACATCACAAAGTATTGAAATAGGTGTACGTGTTGAGGTAAGAAAAGAAATATTAGCACCTATTACAAATATTATTTATGATCCAACAATATTTATTAAAACAAATACTTATAATGATCAAATAAGAACATTCTGTACTAATCCTGGTGGATTTGTAGCTAAAGAAAATTATAATGGTTATATTTGTGTTAATGGACATGCTTTAAAAGATACAAAATCTAATAATTCTAATTTTGCATTTATATCTAAAGTAAACTTAACATATCCAGTAACTAATACTCGTGAATATGGTGAATCAATTGCAAAAATAGCAAACACTTTAGGTGGTGGAAAACCTATTATTCAAACATTAAGAGATTTAAGATTAGGTCGTAGATCTACTATGGAAAGAATTAATAAAGGTTTTATTGAACCTACACTTAAAGATGTTGTTGCTGGTGACTTAGCACTTGTTATGCCACATAGAATTGTAAAAAATATTCTCGAAGGATTAGAAACATTAGATAAAATCATTCCGGGAGTTAATAATGGTGAAACTTTATTATATGGTCCAGAAATTAAATTTTTTAGTAATGAAATTACAACAAATAATAAAATGAAACTTGAAGAACACAATATTTATTTTGTTGGAGATGGAGCTGGTAAAGCTGGTAATATTGTCGCTGCTGCAGCTACAGGTTTAATAGCATCAAGAGATATTTTAGAAAGAATAGAAAATGATAGATAATTATGAATATGAAAATAATCTATATAATAAAGGTATAGAATATATAGGCGGAGTAGATGAAGTAGGGCGAGGCCCTTTAGTTGGACCTGTTGTTGCTTGTTGTTGTGTTTTACCTAAGGGATTCATACTTGAAGGATTAACAGATTCTAAGAAAATATCTGAAAAAAAAAGAGAAAAATTTGCTGAATACATTAAAGAAAATTGTATATGTTATGCACTTGGAATTGTTGGTCCAGAAGAAATAGACGAAATTAATATATATGAAGCAAGTAGAAAAGCTATGATGATAGCAATTAATAAAGTAAAAGAAAAAATTAATCTAGAACATGTTTTAGTAGATGCTATGCCACTACCTGAATTAGATATTGATTCTACTTCAATTATAAAAGGAGATTTATTAAGTATTTCTATTTCAGCAGCAAGTGTGATTGCCAAAGTAGAAAGAGATAAAATGATGATTGATCTTGATAAACTTTATCCGGAATATGGCTTTAAAAATCATAAAGGATATCCTACAAAAAAACATATAGAAGCTATAAACAAATATGGTATAATAGATGGATATAGAAAAAGTTATGGTCCTGTAAAGAAAGTTTTAGGAGAGTGATTTTATGGATTTCGGAAATAATAAAAACTTTATTAATCCTAATTTTGGAGGAAATAGAGTAACTAGTGATTTATCAAAGATTAACCAAATGAAAAATAATAATTTAAATAAAAAATTTGATAATTGCTATGATGAAAATTCTTTAGATGATTTATATAATAGTAAAAGAGTATCATACAAAGATGTTAATAAATCAGCAGATAGAAATAATTACATAAACCCAAATAATATGAAAAGAGGTTAATAATGAATAATTTTGCTTTTACAAAAAATCCTTTTTCAGCTGTAAACAATACCAAAAAAGTAGCTGATAATCCTTGTTTTAAACAATCTAAATATGATATATTAGGTCGAAAAACAGTTGAAGAAGTACAAGATGAAATGAATAATTTGCATAATCATATAAATAATATTGAACATAAAGAACCACAAATTCATGTTAAAGATCTTCAAAATAATTTTAAACATAAAATGGATAATATTAATGACTTAAGGAGAATGCAATGACTGTTGATACATTAGTATTAGGTTATCTTGATAATAACTGTTATATTTTATCAAATAATAATAAGTGTTTAATAATTGATCCATCTGATAATGGTAATGTAATTCTTAATGCAATTGAAAATAAAGAATTATTAGGTATATTAATTACTCATAGACATCCTGATCATATTGGAGCTCTTGATTATATATTAAACAAAACAAACACTAAAGTATTAGATTCAGAAGAGGGATTTCATGATGTTGGTCCATTTAAATTTCAAGTTATAAATACGCCAGGTCATACGCCTGATTCAAAAACATTTTATTTCTATGAAGAAAATATAATGTTTACAGGTGATTTTATCTTTAGAGATACAATCGGAAGAACAGATTTACCTGGTGGAGATATGGATGTTATGTATGAATCAATTAATAATATTAAAAAATTTAATGATTGTAAAATTATGCCTGGACATGGTGAAAGTACGACATTAAATTATGAAAAAGAAAACAATATATTTTTCAAATAAAAAACAGTAGAATAAAAATCTACTGTTTTAATTTGGAAAACAATCCCTGAAAACTGAGCAAAAGGTTGCTTTCCATAGATATTATTATAAATTAAAATTAAAGTTATGTAAATGAAATAAGTTTAATTTAACAAATTTTTATGCTATAATACTTATGAATTGGGGGTATTTTTATGAAAAAAGAACAGTTAGAAGAATTAAAGAGATTAATAAATGAAATTTATAAAAAAAATCCCGAAATAAAAAAAGAACATGGTAAATCTAAAATTATGAATATAACAAAAAGAGGAAGTAGAGAAAAAAATATAGATAAATCATTAGAAATAGGTGATTAAATGAAACAAGAAAATATTAGAAATTTTTCAATAATAGCACATATTGATCATGGTAAGAGTACATTAGCAGATAGAATACTTGAAGTTACAGGTGCTATTACTGAAAGAGAAAAACAAGATCAATTATTAGATAGTATGGATCTAGAACGTGAACGTGGAATTACAATAAAACTAAATACTGTACAATTAAAATATAATTATAAAAACCAAGATTATATATTACATTTAATTGACACTCCTGGTCATGTAGATTTTACTTATGAAGTTTCAAGAAGTTTAGCTGCTTGTGAAGGAGCAATATTAGTAGTTGATGCTGCACAAGGTATTGAAGCTCAAACATTAGCTAATTTGTATTTAGCAATGGAAAATGATTTAACAATCATACCTGTTATAAATAAAATTGATTTACCTAATGCAGATCCTGAAAAAGTAAAAAAAGAACTTATGGATACTTTAGGATTCAACGAAGATGAAATAGTATTAACTAGTGCTAAAAATGGTATTGGTATTAAAGAATTAGTGGAAACAGTAATAGAAAAAGTACCAGCTCCAACTGGTAATAAAGATGATAAATTACAAGCATTAATTTTTGATAGTTATTTTGATGCATATAGAGGTATTGTTGCATTAGTAAGAATAGTTAATGGGAAAATTAAAGTTGGGGATAAAATAAAAATGATGGCTACAAATGCTACATATGATGTTGTAGAATTATGTACTCATACTCCAAAAGAAAATAAAGTAAAAGAACTTGTAACTGGGGAAGTTGGTATGGTAGTTGCAAGCATTAAAAATATTGAAGATGTTAAAGTTGGGGACACTATTACGTTGGTTGATAATGAAGCACTAGAACCTGTACCGGGTTATAAGCCAATGAAACCAATGGTTTTCTGTGGATTATATCCGCTTGAATCAAGTAAATTTCCAGATTTACGTGAAGCATTAGATAAATTAAAATTAAATGATGCATCATTAGAATATCAACCAGAAACATCAAAAGCATTAGGTTTTGGTTTCCGTTGTGGTTTTTTAGGACTTCTTCATATGGAAATAATTGAAGAAAGAATTGAAAGAGAATTTGGAATTGATTTAATTGCTACATCTCCATCTGTTATCTACGAAGTAACATTAACTAATGGGGATATAATTAATGTTGATAGTCCTGTTAAATTACCTGATAGACAAAAAATAGCAGATATAAAAGAACCATATATAAAAACAAATATTTTTGTTCCATCAGAGTATATAGGTGCTATAATGGAACTTTGTCAAAATAAACGTGGCAATTATGTATCAATGGAATATTTAGATCAAACTCGTGTAAATATTCATTATGAAATACCTTTATCAGAAATAGTATATGATTTCTTTGATAAACTAAAATCAACTACAAAAGGATATGCTTCATTTGATTATGAATTAATTGGTTATAAAAGTAGTAAACTTGTTAAAATGGATATCTTATTAAATGGTGAAATAGTAGATGCGTTATCTGTTATTGTACATAAAGATTTCGCATATAATCGTGGTAAGGCTATCGTTGAGAATTTAAGAAAACTTATTCCTAGACAACAATTTGAAGTACCTATTCAAGCAGTTATAGGTACAAAAGCAATTGCAAGAGCAGATATTAAAGCTGTTAGAAAAAATGTACTTGCAAAATGTTATGGTGGAGATGTTAGTAGAAAAAGAAAACTTCTTGAAAAACAAAAAGAAGGTAAGAAACGTATGAAGATGATTGGTAGCGTTGAAATACCACAAGAAGCATTCTTATCAGTACTTTCTATGGATGAGGATTAGTTGTGAAATTAATTAATAAATACACAGAATTAAGAGACGAAATATATAATGACCTTGTTAATAAAATAGAAATATCAAAAAAAGATAAAAAAGTTCTTGATACTACTATTGCATTTCAAATAACAGATTATAGAGGAACTAATAAAGAAATATCTGAAATAACAGGTATATCAAAATCAAGTGTGCAAAGATACCTAAATGATAAAGAAACTATTGAAAAACTTTTTTCTAAAGATTTATATAATAAAATTCAAGAATCTTTAAAAGAGAATATTAGACAAGCAAGAAGCATCGGCGGAATTAATTCTACAAAAAATAATATTTATTTAAAAGATGAAAAAGGTAAATTTATTGGAATAAAACAAAAAAGAATCGAATTACAATAATTCGGTTCTTTTACATTTTAATGTTCATAAATAAAAATGAGATTTCCATGATACATATCATTCCAAGTCCTAGAAATAAAAAAGTATAAATTAATTTGCTATAAATATTTTTTTCTGATACTTTATTTTTACATTTTTTATAACATAATCCATTAACAAATAATGCAAATAAGACACATATGAGCATTACTAAAAGCCCACAAATATTTTTTCCGAATGTTAACATTATTGTTCCAATCATAAATGGAAATCCTATTGATATACCTATTAAAAAATTTAATAATAATAATTTTTTTAAAGGCATTTCACTAAAAAATTTCATACTATCACCTTTTTAATTATATCAAACATAACTATAAAAAAGAAGAAATATTTGGTATAATACGTTCATGAGGTGATAATATTGAATTCCATTTATATACATATTCCTTTTTGTAGTTCAATATGTTCATATTGTGATTTTGCAAAAATATATTATAATAAATTATTTACAATGGACTATTTGAAAGAATTAGAAAAAGAAATAAAAAATAATTATAATAATGATGTATTAAAAACAATTTATATTGGTGGTGGTACACCATCCTCTTTAGATTTAGAGGAATTAGAGTATTTATTTAATATTTTAGATAGTCTTATAAAAGATACTAATTATGAATATACTATTGAATGTAATGTAGAAAACTTAACGGAAGAAAAAATAAAATTATTTAAAAAATACGGAATTAATAGAGTTAGCATAGGTGTTCAAACTTTTAATGAAAAATATCTAAAATTTTTAAATAGACATCATTCACGTGATGATGTAATAAATATTATTAATATTTTAAAAAAATACAATATTAATAATATTAATGTAGATCTTATTTATGCATTACCAGGACAAACTTTGGAAGAACTTGATGATGATTTAGAAGAATTTATTAAGTTAGATATTCCTCATATTTCAACATATTCATTAATAATAGAACCAAATACTATTTTATATAATAATGAAGTTAAAAATATTGATGAAGAATTAGATTATAAAATGTATGAAAAGATAATTAATAAATTGAATAATTATAATCATTATGAAGTCAGTAACTTTGCTAAACCTGGTCATGAGTCTAAACATTATTTAACTTATTGGAATAATAATGAATATTATGGTTTTGGAGTAGGTGCTAGCGGATATGTTAATGGTATTAGATATGATAATACTAGAAGTATAAATAATTATTTAAAAGGTACTAGAATGATAAATAAAGAATATATTGATTTTAATACTAAATTAGAAAATGAATTTATTTTAGGATTTAGAAAAATTAGTGGAATTAATAAAAAAGAGTTTTATGATAAATATCACTTTGAAAT
>JALERC010000048.1 GCA_022763805.1 Mycoplasmatota bacterium
GCAATTGGAGCAAAAGAATTATCTGAAAAAAATTATAAATATTTTAATGGTGGAGAAGATTCTTTAGGCGTTAAAGGTATGTTTAAACAATTAGATATTAATATAAATGAATATCATTTAATTGATATAAAAAGTTCGAAAGAAGAAATGATTAATTATATTAAAAATAGCGATATTATTTATTTAATGGGTGGAAATCCTTTTGTTCAATTAAAATTATTAAATACAATAGATTACAAAAAATTATTTAAAAATAAAATTGTAATTGGTGTAAGTGCTGGTAGTATGAATTTAGCAAAGCATGCTTATTATTCAAAGGATGATGATTATCCTATTACTCAATTTTATGAAGGATTAGGCATAGTTGATATTACGATAGATCCGCATTTTGATATAAATAACGAAGAACAAGTTTCAGAAGCTAAAAAGAGTTCAAAAAAACACAAAATAATTGGACTTCCTAATGAATCTGGGATAATTATAAAAGATAATAAAATAGAATATATTGGAAATTATTATATTGTAGAAAATGGGTTGTTAAAATAAAAATTAATCATAGTTCTAGGATTCCAACCAAAAAAATAGTTGACAACAAAAAAAATAAATGATAAATTATAATTGTATTTGTTTGAAGGAGTACTTATAATAAGTTTCAAAGAGAGCTGATGGTTGGTGTAAATCAGTAAATAAATTATAACGAAGACATCAAACGTTAAATAATCGTAATTCTGCGTTAAAGAAATTAAGTTAGATATAAATCTATAAAGTAAGGTGGCACCACGGCTAGTTCGTCCTTACATTTATAGATTTTTTTATTTTATAGGAGGTATTTTATGATACAGAAACCAAAAGGAACATATGATGTATATGGGAAAAAATCTAAACAAATTAAATATATTGAAAAGATACTAAATTCACTTATGGAAAAATATAATTATGAATATATGAGAACACCTTTATTTGAAAATAGTGAATTATTTCATAGAGGAGTTGGTGAGACAACAGATATAGTAACAAAAGAAACTTATGACTTTTTAGATAGAGGAAATAGAAATATGACTTTAAGACCAGAAGGAACAGCAGGAATATGTAGAAGTTTTGTTGAAAATAAAATGTATGGTACATATACAATGCCTGTTAAAACATGGTATTATGGTCCAATGTATAGATATGAAAGACCACAATCAGGAAGATATAGAGAATTTTATCAATTCGGATGTGAAGTATTTGGGAGTGATAATGCAAGCATAGATGCTGAACTAATAAGCATTCCAGTTAATATTTATAAATTATTAGGATTAAAAGGTATTAAAGTAAATATAAATTCTCTAGGAGACCGAGATTCTAGAGAAAAATATAGAGAAGCCCTAATAAAGCATTTTGAACCTCATATTCATGAATTTTGTGAAGATTGTCAAGAAAGATTCAAAAAGAATCCACTAAGAATATTAGATTGTAAAATAGATTGTGATAAAGAAATAATGAAAACAGCACCAACTACAATTGAATATTTAAATGATACAAGTAAAAAACATTTTGATAAAGTAAAAGAAAGTCTTGAAGCATTAGATATTGATTATGTAGTAAATCCAAAAATAGTAAGAGGACTTGATTATTATACACATACAGTATTTGAAGTTGAAGCAGATATTGAGAAATTTGGAAGTCAAAAAGTATTATGTGGCGGTGGAAGATACAATGGACTTGTTGAAGCAATAGGTGGCCCAAAAATTTCTGGTGTAGGGTTTGCATTAGGATTAGAAAGATTATTAAATGCATTAGAGGCAGAAGAAATTGATCTTGATGAAAATAATGGAATAGATATTTATGTAGCACCAATGAGTGAAAAAGAAGAATCATATTCACTAGGACTTACACAAAGTTTAAGATTAAGTGGATTTAATGTAGAAATGGATTATATGAATAGAAAACTACAAAATAACTTCAAACAAGCTGATAAATTAAATGCTAAATTTATTATTATCTTAGGAGAAGATGAAGTAAATACAAATATATTAACAATAAAGAATAATAAAACAAAAGAAGAATTCAAAGTAAGTACGGATGATGTTATTGAATTTTTTGATAATAATATAGAGGAGGAACATCATGAATAATATAAGATATAATATTAAAAATGAAAATGAAAAAGTTAAATTAAATGGATGGGTTTCTAAAAAAAGAAATCTAGGAGGACTATTATTTATAGACTTACGTGATAGAAGTGGTATTATTCAATTAGTAGTAAGACCAGATAATAAAAATTATGAATTAGCATCCACATTAAAAAATGAAAGTACTATAGGCGTAACAGGAACTATAGTAAAAAGAGAAAGTATTAACAAAAACTTAAAAACTGGTGAAATTGAAGTAATTGTTGATGAATTAAAATTATATAGCATGTCAAAAGATATACCATTTGAGATATCTAATGATACAACAGCACTAGAAGATACGAGATTAAAATATAGATATTTAGATTTAAGAAGAGAAAATTTAAAAAATAACATGATTACAAGAGCAAAAACATTAAAAAGTATACGTGAATATTTAGATTCCTTAGATTTCTTAGAAATGGAAACACCAGTATTATGTAAATCAACACCAGAAGGTGCAAGAGACTTTTTAGTACCATCTAGAGTTCAAAAAGGTTCATTCTATGCATTACCACAATCTCCACAATTATTTAAACAATTATTAATGGTATCAGGATTTGAAAGATATTATCAAATAGCCAAATGTTTTAGAGATGAAGATTTAAGAGCAGATAGACAACCAGAATTTACTCAATTAGATATGGAAATGTCTTTTGTTAATGAAGAAGATGTTATGAATATGACTGAAGGATTATTCAAAAAAGTATTTAAAGATATTATTAATTATGATATCAAACTTCCATTATTAAGAATGACATACGATGAAGCAATGGAAAAATATGGTTCAGATAAACCAGATATGCGTTTTGAAATGCTAATTAATGACATAACAGACATATTTAAAGATACAGAAATACCATTTTTAAAATCAAGTTTAGATAATGGTAATATCATTAATTGTTTAGTTTGTAAAAATGCTGCTGACAAATATTCAAGAAAAGAAATTGATAAATTAACAGATTTTGTAAAAAAATATAAAGCAAGTGGATTAGCATTTTTGAAAGTAGTAGAAAATGAATTAAACGGAAGTATAAAAGGTTTAACTGAAAAAGAAATAAAAGCATTAAAAGAAAAGTTAAAATTAGAAAATAATGACTTAGTTTTAATAGTAACATCTAATTACAAGATAACTAAAGATTCACTAGGAGCATTAAGATGTAAACTTGGTCGTGACTTAGGATTAATTGATCCAGATGATTATAAATTTTTATGGGTAACAGATTTCCCAACATTTGAATGGTCAGAAGAAGAAAATAGATTTGTAGCAACACATCATCCATTTACAATGACAAAAGAAAGTGATGTAGATAAGTTATTAACTGATAAAAAACATTGTTATTCTAAAGCATATGATATTGTTTGTAATGGATATGAAGCTGGTGGAGGAAGTATAAGAATCCACGATGAAAAAGTACAAGAAAAAATGTTTGAAGCACTAGAATTAACTCAAGAACAAATTGAAAATAAGTTTGGATGGTTCGTAGAAGCATTAAAATATGGATGCCCACCTCATGGAGGTCTTGCAGTAGGATTAGAAAGATTAATTATGTTGTTATGTAAAACTACTAATATTAGAGATGTAATGGCATTCCCAAAAACTGCAAGTGCATCCGATTTAATGAGTGAAGCACCAAATATTGTTGATGAAAGTCAATTAAAAGAATTAGGAATTAAATTAGATATATAGGTGATAAAATGAAGATAATATCATGGAATGTAGCTGGATTAAGGGCTTGTTATAAAAAAGGATTAGAAGAGTTTTTCTTATCTGAATTACCTGATATGTTTTGTATGCAGGAAACAAAAGTTTTAGAAAAAGAAAATCCACTTCATATTGAAGGATATAAAGAATATTTATATCCAGCAGAAAAAAAAGGATATTCAGGAACTATGATATATTCTAAAATAGAACCATTAAGTATTAAATACGGTATTGGAATAGAAGAATTTGATAGTGAAGGAAGAGTAATAACTTTAGAATATGATAACTTCTATTTAGTTAATGCTTATGTACCAAATTCTAAAAGAGAATTAGAAAGACTTAATGAAAGAATGTATTTTGAAGATGAAATGAGAAAATACTTAAAAAATCTTAATAAAAATGTTATATACTGTGGAGATTTAAACGTAGCTCATGAAGAAATAGATATTAAAAATGCCAAAACAAATACAAGAAGTGCTGGATTTACAATTGAAGAACGTAATAAAATGACTGAATTATTTGAATCAGGATTCATTGATACATTTAGATATCTATATCCTGATGCAATTAAATATTCTTGGTGGAGTTATATGGGTGGAGCAAGAGCCAAAAATGTAGGATGGAGACTTGATTATTTTATAGTAAATAATGAATATATTAATAAAGTTAAAGATTCATTAATACTTAATGAAATAATGGGAAGTGACCATTGTCCAATTAAACTAATAATAGAAGAATAAAATATTTAATTTTATTCTTTTTTTTGATATAATTTATAGTAGGTGATAATAATGAAGAATAAGGGATTTACAATTGTTGAATTACTTGCAATTTTCGTTATACTTGGAATAATAGCAACAATTGCAATGACATCAATCAATAAAATTAAAGTACAATATGGATTAAGTGCTTTTGAAGAATCTGCAAAAGGAGTAATTCAAGCTGCCCAAACATATTATGCTGAAAATGAATATGAAGGTTTTCCTGAAGAAGGTATGATGATTACAGATTCAAGATTAAAAATTAAAAATAAAGAAAGATATAAAAGTGGTGTGATTGTACTTAACTCAGTTACTGGTAAATTTGAATTACAATTATTAACAGATGGAGATTTTTGTGCTAATGGAACATTAGATGATATACAAATATCAACAGGTACTTGTGAAACAAAAGATTCATGTTTTACATTTAATAGTGCTACTCAAACAATTGAGAAATATAATTTTGATGATGAGACATGTCCAAGTTACATTGTAATACCGGATAAAATTAATAATGTACAAGTACTTCATATAGGAAATAATGCTTTTACTGATATATCTGGAGGATTTAAGTGTTCTACAGATGGTGAGTCATTATTTAGAGAAGAAAATTCATCTTATATAGAACAAGAAGGAGAAAAATGTTATCTTAAACAATTAATGAATAGAAGTCTTCTTGAAACAAGGCTAAAAAGTATTACTTTACCATCAAATATTGAAACTATAGGAACAAATGCTTTTGCTGGAAGTTTATTAAATCAATTAAATTTATCTAATAATGCTAAATTAACTAAAATAGGTGCAGGAGCTTTTATGGGTAGTTTAAAATTAAAAGAAGTAGTATTACCTAATAACAGTAACATTACTTCGATTGAAAATTATGCATTTGCAGATTCATCACTTACAGAAATTAATTTCCAAAATTTAAAAGAATTAAGTAAAATAGGTGATAAAGCATTCACAAATACTTTATTAAGAGAAATTAATCTAACAAATAGTGAGAAAATAACAACAATTGGAAAAGGTGCATTTTATGGTATTACATCTAATCCAACTCTTGAACTTGGTAATAAATCAAATATTGCTAGTGTTGGTGATCAAGCGTTTTGTCAAACACAATTTTCATATTCTGGTTATACTAATATTAATGAAGCATTAACAAATGAAGCATTAACAAATTCATGTTTAGCTGATATTATTAATTAAAGTTGTTTATACAACTTTTTTTATTTATGTTATAATAACGATGGTGATTTTTATGGAACGTTTAAAAGAAATTGAAAGATCAATTATTAAAAAATATAGAAAAGAAATATGGAGTAAATATGTTAAAGGTGTTAAAGAATTCGAAATGATTAAAGAAAATGATAAAATAGCTGTTTGTATTAGTGGCGGAAAGGATTCTTTTTTACTTGCAAAATGTATGCAAGAATTATTAAGACACAAGAAGTTTCATTATGAACTAGAATTTATTGTAATGAATCCTGGATATAATGAAGAAAATATAAATAAAATTAAAGAAAATTTAAAAATATTAGGAATTGATGCTCATATATTTGATACACCAATATTTGATGTAGCTGATAAAACAGATAATCCATGCTATTTATGTGCAAGAATGAGAAGAGGATATTTATATAGTTATGCACA
>JALERC010000062.1 GCA_022763805.1 Mycoplasmatota bacterium
ATCGTCTTCTTTTTCAATTCTTGCTACTTCATCTGAATCTAGAAGTTTTATAAGTAAATTAGCTGGAATATCAGTTTTTTCTACTACTTCTTTTATTTCTTCTTCTGTTGGTTCTACTAAATCAATCCATGTATTTGTTTCTATATTCTTTAATTTTTCTAATGTTCCATCATCACTAGTTTTAAACACCCTTAACATATACTATCACCTATTTAAGTATAACATAGTTTTTATATATTAATAAAGTATAAAATAAAAAGAACACTATAAAGTGTCCGTTATTTATCTCCCTTCACTTAATCTTTTTATTCATTCAGTATCAAATATAATATTTTTAAATATAATCTCTTCTTCCGTATCTTCGGTATCTACTATATCAATATAATCACTTGTAGATATATCGGCACTACTTTTAAGGCTAAGAATATGTTTTGTACCATTTTCTTCTTCAATAATCATTACACCCTTTTCATTATCATAACCCCTTTCGTGATGTTTGTTTACCATTATTACATTTCTCTTTATTTTTACTTCTTTTATCATTTTTTACCCTCCTTGTTTTAATATGCCTACTCCATAGGCTTTATGAATAGCACTACACGAAATGGAAAATATAATGCCACTCATAAAACCTATAAAATGAATTTTATCTATTCGTATAATTAATAAAACAAAATATTTGTTTCTTTTTGAATGCATATAAATTATATCATGTGATTTTTTTATAGTAGAAATTTCTAAAAAAAAATACAATAAATTTAAAAAAATTAATTTATAATAAAAAAAGAATACTATAAAGTATCCTTTATTTTACCATTAGTTAAATATATTACTTCATCAACATTTTTTTTGACTTCCGGAGAGTGGGAAACGATTATTACACATTTGTTTTCTTTATGTGCCAAATCGGATAATATATTAATTATTTCTTGTTCATTTTCTTTATCCAAATTACCAGTAGGCTCATCTACTTCATAATAAAAAACTTCTTATAATATAGTTGATGAGAATAGTTGTTCATATTTTTTTAATAAATCATTATAACACTACATAATGATTCCTTCGGTTTTGACATTTTATATATTAATATTAAATAATAATCAAAAAAAGAGCTAGAAAGCTCTATTTAATATTATATAAATCCAGATTAATATAAATAATGGAACTAAAATTTTGAATTTAATATGTTTTGTTTTATGATGAAATAAGTACATTCCTACATAAAACATAAAACATCCTCCTATAAAACTAAAAAATAATAATGTTTTTTCACTTATTCTTCGTTTATGTTTTATTGCTAATTGTTTATCAATAAAACATAATATAAAAGCTATAACATTAACAATACTTAAATATATTAACATTTATCTATATCAAAATAGAATGTCGTTCCTTTGTTTTTTATACTATTAACACCATAATTAAATTTATGTTTTTTTAATATATTTTCAACAATGGATAATCCTATTCCTGATCCTTTCTTTTCTCTTCTATATTTTTTATCAACTTTATAATATCTTTTCCATATTAGTTTTAAATCTTCTTCATCAATTCCTTTTCCAGTATCTTTTATTTCAACATGAACATATTTATCATTTTCCTTTAAATTAATTATTACTTTTTTATCATTACCAGTATAATTTATTGCATTAATAATCAAATTGTAAATAACTTGTTCAATACGTATTTTATCTGCTTTTACTATTATTGGTAATTTGTTTTTGAAAACAAAATTTGCGTCCATAATACTAAATCGATTTATTATAGAATTAATTAATTCTACTAAATCAAATTCAGTAATATTAAGATTTTGAAGATCATTATTTATTTTAGTTAATTCAATTATATCGTTTACTAATAAATTTAATCTATCAGTTTCTTCAATTATTACATTTAAATTATCTTCTCTTTTTATATCATCTTTATAAGTCAAATCTCTTACCATTTCTGCATATGCTTTAATCATTGTAAGAGGTGTTTTTAAGTCATGACTTACATTAGCTAAAATTTCTTTTTGTAATTCATCAATTTTAGTTAGTTCATCATTTGTTTGATTTAAAGTTGCTACTAATTCATTAAGTTCTAATATGTTTTCATCGATGAAAAAATAAGCATTTTCATAATCTCCTTGTGCCATTATTTTGGCAGTTTTATTTATTTTTTCAATTGGTTTACTTAATTTTTTTGAAATAAAATAACCAATAAGAAACGAAAATAATAATACCATAATAGAAACTATAACTAATTCTTTTTTTATTATTTCAACCGCTCCATCAAGAGGTTGTAAACTACTCGATAAAAAAGCATATGTATTAGAATTGAGTTTTATTGCTTTTAATAATACTTCATTATTAAATCGTGGATTTATTAATTTATATGTTTCTTTATCCAATGAACTTTTAATAAATACATCTCGGTAATCTACATTTTTGGGCATACACCCTTTATTAAAAATTTGTGAATCATATATTATTTTTTTATCTGTAAATATTTGAATACATATGCCATTATCCTCGGCATAATTATCTACATTACTATATAGTGAATTATTATTATATGATTCTTTTATTAAATTTATTGTATTATCTAATTGTTTTATTTTTGAAAATTCATAAAATTTATTTAGAAATAAAACCTGAAATAACCATAGGAAAGATAATATAAATATAGAAAATATGGAAAGATATTTCCATATTTGTACTTTTAAACTATTTGATTTCAAATTTATATCCTATATTTCTTACAGTTGTTATTAAATCTCTATAATCTTTTCCTAGGTTATTTCTAAGTTTTTTAATATGAGTATCTACTGTTCTATCATCACAGTATGCTGTATATCCCCAAATTTTCGAAAGAATTGCTTCTCTTGATATAGCTATACCCTTATTTTTTACTAAATAAATTAATATTTCATATTCTTTTGGTGTAAGTTTTAATTCTTCATTATTGATTTTAACAGTATGTCCCATATAATCTATTACTAAATCTTTGTAAGTAAAATTTTCACCCATATTATTTCTTTTTAAAACTGCTTTTATTCGAGCCATTACTTCTTTAGGACTAAATGGTTTAGTAATGTAATCATCGATTCCTAAATCGAATCCTAATAGCTTATCATACTCTTCTTTACGGGCTGATAAAACTATTACTGGGATATTATTTTCTTTTTTTATTTCTTTTAATGCTGAAAACCCATCCATATTAGGCATCATTATATCTAATAGTATTAAATCAATACAATTATTTCTAATAATATCTAAAACTTCTTTTCCATCATTAGCTTCAAAAACATGATAATTTTCAACTAATAAATATTCTTTTAATACATTTCTAATAAGTTTTTCATCATCTGCTATTAATATATTCATATTACCACCTCATTAAATGTATCATTTATTTGTGTATTATTTGTGAAGTAAGTATGAACTTATTGCATCACTAACTGCTTGTAAGTATTCAGTATTATGATGATCAATTAAATTTAAATCATGCTCTGAAGTAATATATCCTAATTCTAATATATAACTTTCACTTCCTACATTTGATTTAACATAAGGATTATTTCTATTTCCTTCTCTTCCATCAACATAAGCACCGCTCATGTATCCGCCTGTTTCTCTAATCATATAATAGTAATTTGTTTCTTTACTTACACTATATTTTTCATAATTATTTTCAATAGCATCTGTTACAAATTCTTCTAATTCTTTATCACCCATTGTACGAGTAAAAATTCCGTTTGGAGTAACTCTATTAAATGTACTTGGTGATGATTGAAATTCATTTATATTACTTAAATTAGTAGCTATTCTATTTGCTAAAGTATAATCTATATGATTTGATGTATATAATTCAAATCCGCTATAATTAGCACCTGCATTCATATGTAATGAAATAAGATATTTTGCATGTGCTTCATATGGAATTCCCGTTCTTGAATTAGTTCCATAAGTTTTTAAAGTTGTATCTGTATCTCTTGTTAATTTAACTCTAAATCCGGCATTTTCTAATTGTTTTTTTAAGGTGTTTGCAAAATTTAGTGTATATCTTGTTTCACAAATATCTCTTAAGCATGCTCCAGAATCATTTCCACCATGTCCTGGGTCTAATACTATATCATATGCTTCATCATTAGTAACAGATACATTAAATCCTAATGTGTTATATCTTTCAGCGTTTGTTATTGTAATTTTATTATATTTATCATCTTTTGATAATGTGTAATATACTGTATTTTTATATTCTGTTTTATTGTCTAGAATATAATATTTTTCTGTTTCTTCTTTTGTTGTTTTTAAAAAGACTTCATAGTTACCTAGTTTAATATCATCAAGAATAAATCCTGTATTTAAATAGTCTGCTAATCTAAATTCTAATATTCCATCACTGTATGTATAATTTAGATCTATATCAAAATAATTTTTTTTGTTTTTAAATGACAATTGAACATTATCAACTGGTTCATCTAATAAAATTTTTCCTTTTATATTAAAATGATTACCATATATGTATAGTTCATTTATCTCTGATATTTCGTCTTCAATATTAATATATACAGTATCATCGTTATATCTTGTAAATATTAAATATCCAGGTATTATAAGAAGTAATAGTGCTAAGAAACATGAGATTAATAATTTTTTGTTGGATTTAATTTTTTGACTTTTAAATACTATTTCTTCCTTTAAAACATCTTCTTCATTATTCTCATTTATTGTTTGTTTTTCCTTTAATTTTTGAATATGTTCTTGTTTTGAATATATACAACCACAATAATCTTGTCTGTATAATCCATATTTATGTGATAATTCTATACTTTGTTTATAACCGTTTTTCTTTTTAAAATCTGATTCTAGATACTTTACTTCATATTGTTTTTCCAAACGCAATCCTATTTCATTTAGTTTTTGACTATTTTTATATGGACTAATTGATAATGTTGTTGTGAAATAATCATACCCATGTTCTTTTGCATATTTTGCTGTACGTGCTAGTCTTAATCCGTAGCATGCAAAACATCTAACACTTCCTTCAGGTTTATCTTTATGTCGTTTGGTAATTCTATCAAATTCATTATTATCATAATTTTCTATTACATAATCAACTTTTCCTTCTAAAGGCATTTCATTTATTAATCGTATTTGTTCTTGACTTCTTTTTGTAAACTCTTCATATGAATCAATGTTAGGATTATAATAATAGATAGTAATATCAAAAAATTTTGATAAATAATTTAAAACATAACTACTACAAGGTGCGCAGCAACTATGCAATAATAATTTAGGACGTTTATTACTCTCTATAATACTTTGTAATGTTTTATCTAAAATTATTTGATAGTTTACTTTCATTTACTCACCTCTTTTTGAAAATAATTTTTTTACGTTTTTCTTTGGCATTAATATTTTAAAATCATTAATAATACTTATATTATATTTTTTAGTATCCATATCTAATTTTTCTCCGTCAACACACCAAGCATTTTTTGGTATTTCATCAAATACAATTTCTAAACTTGATAATCTATGAAATTCAAAGCCTTTTGCTTGTGTAATATTTGATGTTGCTAGATAATATAGAGATCTAACAATATCTGATTTTTTTGTTAAATTGCATAATATTATTTCAAATTTATTATCATCTAATTTTATATCTTTATAAAAGTTATTAATTCCTGCAATTCTATTAGCATTAGAAATAAGCATAAATGAATATTGTCCAGAGTATTCTTTACCATCAATAACATATTTCATACTATATAAAGGTGTTGGAAACACAAAGTTTTTAGCGCCTTCAAAAAGATATGCTAATTGACCATATTTGCTTTTCAATTCTCTAGGTGTTTCATAACTTACATTCATAAATTTACCAAATCCTGCAACGTATACGAATGGCTTATTATTAATTGTGCATATATCTATACCTTTTACAACCCCATCAAGAGCTAATTTTAAATTCTTAACAGGGTCTTTACCATATCCGAACATTGCACCTACATCATTTGTTGTTCCTACTGGAATATGACATATTAATAACCTATTTTTTCTTTCCATATTACCAGTAACTACTTCATTAAAGGTTCCATCACCACCTAATGATACAACAAGGTCTATTGTATCAGGCAAGTTTTTCATAATTTCAATAGCATGTTTTGATCTTGATGTAAAATATACTATAGATTCATATCCATATTTTTGTAATATTTTTTGATATTCAAATAAATAATCTTTATTTAACTCTCTTCCACTATTTGGATTAATAATCAAAATACATTTTTTCATGTTATCACTATCTTTCTTCAAACATAATTATTATACCATTAATTTTTAATATTGTATATTATCATCTATATATAATTATTCATTTATTATCGTATTATAACAACAAAAAAATAGTATTTCTACTATTTTATTTGTATAGTTCTTCTTTTACTACTGAAATATCTTCTAAAAGCTTAAAATTAGCATTATCTTCTACTATTTTTTTATTTTTAGATATCATTTTTAATATTAATATTATTATACACATTATAAATAAATATAGTGGTAATGATAATGTATTAGAACTATATAATAATACAAATATTAATGTACCTAATAATACAATTTCTACATAATTTGTATTATAGTCTGTTTTAGTGATTAATTCTTTAGTTTGACCATTCATATAAAATTTAATAATTTGTTTTTTATGTTCTACTTCAATTATCCATACTGGAAGAAGTATATATTTAATTTGTTTTAAAGCTACATAAGGATTGTCAACAGCAACAGACGTACAATGTTTTTTTCTAATGAAATATCTTCTCATTACTGTTTTAGCACGTTCTATTAAAACATTTGTAATTTTTTCCTTTGGTTCATCATACATTTCAGCATGCCATCCACTTAAATAAGCATCATTATATTCTAATTTATCTTCTAAATTATACGGAAATAATGTTGCCATTGTATCATCATCTAATTCTACTGAACCATCCATTGGAACATCTTTTAATATAATTCTTGCTTTTTTTTCTTTAAAGAAGAATTGTCCATTATTTTGATTTTGATATGCTAATGTACATCTTGCTGATAAATTAAATGAATACAAAAAGTATGGTATGTATACAGGTTTTATTCTTTTTATTTTCATATTTTGTATAAAATTTTTATCTATTTGTGTATTGTTTTTTTCTAGTACTTTAAATTGTTCATAAATATGCTCTTTTGTTGTTCTAAATGGTACTATAAAGTCTGGTCTAAACTCACCAGTTAATCTTTCTTTTATTATGGCTGTATTACCACAATAAAGACATTCTGTTGATGCTGTAGTATCATCTAATATGATTTCTGCTCCACAGTTGTTACATTTATATTTTTCTAAATTATCATTTTTATAGTTTTTTATTTTTATATCTTCTATATTAAATTCTCCGCTGCAATGCTTACAATAAAATTTTCCTATTACAGGGTTATATATAATTTTACTTCCACATCCAGGACATTTTATATCTAATGCTTTTGCTTTCACTATCCTCACCTATTATATATTATATCATAAAGAAAACTACTTTATAGTAGTTTTAATTTTATTTAATTTATTAACCCAATCATTTCTTTTATTTTTTAAATAACCGATATTTAATATCTCTACTTGATTTTCTACTAACTCTAAACTTTCTTTTTCTTGATTAATTAATAGATTATTTAAATTATTATCGACTTTAGATGCAAAAGCATCTAACCATTCATTAAACGATTTTTTATAATTATATAAATCAGTTCTTGCATTATTAACCTCATCACTTAACATCTTATCTTTATTAGGTAATTCTTCGATAACATTTATTCCTTTTATATAATTTAAGTCAGTAAGTTCTATATTATTTATTAGTGACTCATGGTATTGACTATTTAATATTATTACTACTCTACCTTTAGTTATAGCTTCATAGCAGTTTATTGATTTAATATAAGCACTAAATTCATAACCATATTCGGACGAACTAAATTCTTCATTAATTATATTATTCATTTCATTAATAACATCTCTTCGTAGATTAGCATATTCATTATTTTTATATATTTCTATTCTTACTGCTTTAACTTTTTCTTCAGGTCTAAAAGTACTTTTAATATTATCATCATAAATAATTATTTCTTTTTCAAATCCTGGAAAGATACTATCCATATTGTATTCAATATTTGAAACGTTAATTTTAGGATTAATTCGCGCATACACTTCTTCTATTACTTCTTTTTTACTATTTTTATTGATTATAAGCATTATAGAAGAAAGCAATATAACTATAACAGCAACTAGTAATACCCCAATTAATTTTTTATTCTTTTTCATATATATCCTCCATTATAATTATAAATCTATATATTATTTTTTTCAATATTTATATTGAATTTTTCATATATGATCATATTAAATTACATCATATATTATTTATTAATTAAAAAGTCAAGTGCAACAAATGAATAATTAAATAGTATTCACAACTTCTTGTAATTTATAAATTTTATTAATAATGGATTTATCATTAAACTCTTCTAGAACAGCTTCTAGAGGAGTTTTATAATTTAAACTTTTTCTAGGGTAATTATT